>JACXUS010000091.1 GCA_014763785.1 Sphingomonadales bacterium
GCCGCGAGCAGCGCGACCATCTCGAAGCCCTCGCAGCGCAGCATCAGCGGCGCCGCCACCGACAGCACCGCGCCGCCCTCGGCCTCGACCCGCGCGCGCACCGCATCGCCCAGATCCGAGGCGCGGATCATCCCCAGCGGCCACCAATCGGCGCGCATGCTCTCGTGACGCTCAAAAAGCGTGTGGATCGCGCCCGAGAGCGCGCGGGCCTCATCCTGCGCGGCGTCGCGGATGCGGTCGCGCTCGGGGCCCGGGGGCGGGCCGTCCTCTGCGGTCAGCACGCCGGTCAGCGATTGCAGCGCCGCGGCGGGGCGGCGGATGCGGTCGAAGAGCTCATCCATCAGCGCCTCGCGCGCAGCATGGGCGGCCATATCGCCCGACACATCGCGCAGCGTCAGCACATAGCCCGGGCGCCGCGTCAGGTGGTGATCGGTGCCCTCGGCCAGAAGCCGCATCCGCGCCGCCAGCACCTTGCCATCGGCCACGGTCGCGCAAAGCAGATCCGAGGCCGCATCCGGGTCTTCGGTCTGCAAAAGCCGGTCATAGGCATGCGCGAGCGGCGGCGCATGCAGGTAATCGAAGACGCGGCGGTCGAGCCCCGGCGCATGCGCGCCGCCCAGCAAATCCACCGCCTGACCGTTGTAAAACACAAGCTGATGATCGGCCGAGCACAGAAGCACCCCCACCGGCACATCGGAGAGAAGCGCCTCGAGCCGCTCCTTTTCCTGCGCCAGCCGGGTGGTTTCGCGCTGCACGGCCTCGGTCAGGGCGTTGCGCGTCTCGGCCAGATGCGCGGTCACCGCAGCCGCGGCGGGCGCCAGATCGCCCAGATAGCGCCCCGATTGCTGCTCGAGCTCGGCGCCGACCTCGGCATGGGTGCGCGCGCGCATGCCGCCCGCCAGCCGCTCGATGGGCTTGGCGACATTCTCGTCAAAGAGGAACCAGACCGCGACGATCAGCCCGGTGATCACAAAGCCCGCAACCACCCCGCCGATGACGAACCCGTCCAGCGCCGCGGGCTGGCCGAGCTTTTGAAACCCAAAGACGAGCCCCGCCACCAGCGCCGCCAGATTGCCCGCCGCCAGCGCCGCGAAGAACAGGAAGACGCGCAGCCGCAGACTGAGCCGGGTCAGGTCCATCAGCGCGCCCCCGGCTCCAGCAGCCTGTGAACTTCGTCGCGCAACTCTTTCAATTCAAAGGGTTTTGCGATGAACCCATCGGCGCCGAGCGCGATCCCCTTGCGCCGCTCCATCGCCGAGCCGCGCGCCGTCATCATCAGGATCTTCACATCGGCAAGGCCGCGATCGGCGCGCACCTCCTGACAGATTTCATAACCCGAGACCTCTGGCAGCATCACGTCGAGCAGCACCAGATCGGGGTGCAGCTTGCGGATCGCGTCAAGCGCCCCCGCCCCGGTCGCGATCCGGTCGTGCTCATAGCCCTCGCGGCTCATCAGATAGTCGAGGGCGATGGCGATATTGTCCTCGTCCTCGACGATCAGGACACGGCGGCGCGTCCCGGTGGTGCTGTCCCCGGCCATCTCACCCTCCCAAACAGGCGGCCCGCAACCCTGCGTCGCCCGGATCAAGCGGCTGCCATGTGGCCCCGCTCAGGCTGCCATCGGCGGCAATGCTTGCGCCGCCAAACAGATCGGCCCGGCGCCCGCCCGCGCAATCATAGGCCACGGCCACGGTCTGAATCGGCGCCCAGCGCTGCAACAGCAGCAGATCGGCCTCGGTCACACCGGGGGCGGGCGCGCGCAGATTGGCGCGGTCGATCACCATCGCGCGCACGGTCAGCGGCACGACATAGGTCCAGGGCCGCCAGGGCGCCGTGTCCTGCCCGGTCAGCACGACGACGGCGGTCTCGGGCAGGCCCGCGCGCAGCCGCGGAAACCAGCTGTATTCGCTCCAGATTGCGGTGCCGATCATCGCAAGGCCGATCGCCGCGGGCATCAGCCAGCCGGGCAGCACGATCCCGAAAAGCGTTTTCAGCGCATGCCGCCCGGCGAAGATCACCAGAAAGGCAAGCGCGGCACCGGCCAGCATGGTCAGGAAATCATTGGTCATTCTTGTCTCTCCGGGTCATCCGACCGCGCCTTTGCCATGGCCCGCCGCCGATTGCATGGTGCGCACCACGACGAAGGCGTCTCGCAGATGCGAGCGCTCGAAATCGCTCAGATCCGAGGGGGCGAGGAAATTGTCCGGCTTGCGGCCGGATTTGATCAGATGCGCCTGATTTTCCAGCCGCATCGTCTGGATCAGGTCATAGGCCTCGATCAGATCGCGCGCGCCCGCGGCCGAAATCACGCCCTTTTCCTCGGCCGCTTGCAGGCGGGCGCGGGTATTGGCCTCGGTCAGGCGGCCCTGCAGCGCATAGATGCGGCCCAGATCGGTGACCGGCACGACGCCGTTGTGCTTCATGTCGATATGGTTGCGATGCTCGCCCGAGCGGATCGTGGCAAAGCCGCGCAACAGGCCCAGCGGCGGCGTGTGCTTCAGGCTGTTCGAGATCATATGCGCCACGAAGATCGAATTCTTCGCGGCCATTTCCAGCGTCTCGGCCTGCAGATCGGCGAAAAGCCCGGGCGCCGAGCCGCCGATCGCGCGCAGGTCGAACATCACCGAGGCGAGCATCTGCGCCTCGGGGCTGGGTTTGGTGATCCAGCCGCGGAAATACTCGCGCCAGACCCGCACCGGCTGGCACCAGCGGTCGGCCGTGGCCATCATGTCGCCCGGGCAATAGACATAGCCGCAGGCATCGAGCCCGTCGCTGACGATCTTCGCCAAAGCCTTGAAATAGCTGCGGTCTTCTTCGGTGGCGGCATCGTCATAGATCAGGCAATTGTCCTGATCGCTGACGCCGGTCTGTTCCTGCCGCCCCTGGCTGCCGCAGGCGAGCCACAGGAAGGGCACCGGCGGCGGGCCCAGTTCCGCCTCGGCCATCACGATCAGGCGGCGGGTGACGGCATCGGCGATATCGGTGATCAGGCGCGTCACCACCTCGTGGCTCTGGTGGCTGCCCACCAGTTGCAAGAGCAGCTGCGGGATGCGCGCGGTCACGCCCGCCATTTCAGCCACGCTCTCGGCCGAGACGATATCGCGGATCAGCACCGCCGAGCTGACCGCCTGAAAGCGGGTCAGGTCGGTCTGGGTGATCATGCCGACGAAGCGGCCGTTCTCGGTGATCGGCAGATGGCCGATGCGGCGTTCAAGCATGATATGCAGGATATCGGAGCCGAGCGCCGTGGGCGGCAGGCTGACGGGATCGGCGGTCATGATCTCGCGCACCGGGGTTGCCGGGTCGAGCCCCTCGGCCAGCACCTTGTTCGACATGTCGCGCACGGTGATGATGCCCAAGAGCCGGTCATCCGCCCCGGTCACGCCGAGCGAAGAGACATGCGCGCCGCGCATCATCTGCGCGGCCTCGCGCGCGGGGGTGTCGGGGCCGCAGGCCATCGGCTTGCGCGCGATCAGATCGGTGACCTTTTGCGTGGTCAGGTCGCTCGCCGCGCGCTCGCCGCGCTTGCGGTTGAAGAAGCGCTCGAAGGCGGGATAGGTCTCGCGCAGGTGGTGGAAGACCGAGGCAGGCAGCACGAGGAGCACCGAATCCTCGGTCGCGCGCGCCTGCGTGACGGCGATGCCGCCGCGCATCAACCCGCGCTCGCCCAAGCTGTTGCGCGGCCCGAGGAGCGAAACCAGCGCCCCGTTGCCGTCGGTCACCTCGATGGCGCCCTGCTTGATCAGATAAAGCCCGCCGATCGGCGCGTCATAGACATAGACGAGTGTGCCCGCGCGGAATTCCATGCGGCGAAAGGAACCGGCCACTTCGGCCAGCTCGTCACGCGGCAGGGTATCATAGGGATGCACCGTTTCGAGAAAGGCGATGATCGTCTGACGGTCACTGTCCATGATACGGGCCCTTTGAACCATGTCCGGCCGGGGCCGGGCCGGGTTGCAGGCAACCCGGCCCGGCCTGATGTCGCGCTCAGTGGCCGGTTGCGGCGCCCGCGCCTTTCGGGAGGCGGATCGATTCCACCAGTTCTTGCACTTCGGCCGGGGTGTCCTCGGTCGCATTCGACACGAGATAGGCCGTGACGAAGTTCAGCAGCGCACCGATCGCACCGATCGCGGTCGATTTGATGCCGAAGAGCATCGGCGCCGTATCCGAGAACGAGGCGGTCGAGGCCACGAAGAACCAGCCCTTGTGCAGGAAGATGTAGACCACCGTGAAGACCAGACCGACGAGCATGCCCGCGATGGCGCCCTTCGAGTTGATCCGCTTGGTGAAGATCCCCATCATCAGCGCCGGGAAGATCGTCGCCGCCGCCAGACCGAAGGCCAGCGCCACCGTCTGCGCCGCGAAGCCGGGCGGGTTCAGACCGAGCCAGGTCGCCACGGCGATGGCCACACCCATCGAGATCCGCGCGGCGAGCAGTTCGCCCTTCTCGGAGATGCCCGGGTTCAGCTGACCCTTGATCAGGTCATGGCTGACCGCCGAGCTGATCGCCATCAGAAGACCCGCCGCCGTCGACAGCGCCGCCGCCAGACCACCGGCCGCCACGAGGGCGATCACCCAGCCCGGGAGCTGCGCGATTTCCGGGTTGGCCAGCACCATGATGTCGTTGTTCACGGTCAGTTCGTTGGCTTCCTTGTCGGCAACATACTGGATCAGGCCGTCGCCGTTCTTGTCCTCGAACTTCAGCAGGCCGGTCTTCGACCAGTTGTCCATCCACTGCGGCGCTTCGGCCATGGCGATCGGGGCTTCCTTGACGCCGCCGGGATAGATCGTGCTGATCAGGTTCATCCGCGCCATCGCCGCAACCGCCGGGGCGGTGAGGTAAAGGAGCGCGATGAACACCAGCGCCCAGCCGGCCGAGGAGCGGGCATCCGCCACTTTCGGCACGGTGAAGAAGCGCACGATGACGTGCGGCAGACCCGCGGTGCCGATCATCAGCGACATCGTGAACAGGAACATGTTCAGCGTGGTGTCATGCTGCTGCGTGTAGGACTTGAAGCCGAGATCGGTGACGATCTGGTCCAGCGTCTGCAACAGCGGCGCGCCCGAGTTCACTTCGTTCGAGAACAGGCCCAGCGCCGGGATCGGGTTGCCGGTCAGGTTCAGCGAGATGAAGATCGCCGGGATCGTATAGGCGATGATCAGCACGATATATTGCGCCACCTGCGTATAGGTGATGCCCTTCATGCCGCCGAGCACGGCATAGGCGAAGACCACCGCGGCGCCGATATAAAGGCCGGTCGCGTTAGACACTTCGAGGAAGCGCGAGAAGGCAACGCCCACGCCCGACATCTGGCCGATAACGTAGGTGATCGAGATGATCAGCAGGCAGATCACGCCGATCACCCGCGCGGTGCCGCTATAGAAGCGATCGCCGATGAATTCCGGCACGGTGAATTTGCCGAATTTGCGCAGATAGGGCGCGAGCAGCATGGCGAGCAGCACATAGCCGCCGGTCCAGCCCATGAGATAGGCCGAGGTGTCATAGCCGCCGAAGGCGATGATACCGGCCATCGAGATGAACGAGGCCGCCGACATCCAGTCCGCGCCCGTGGCCATGCCGTTGGCGACCGGGTGAACGCCGCCGCCCGCGGCATAGAATTCCGCGGTCGAGCCCGCACGGGCCCAGATCGCGATCCCGAAGTAGAGGGCGAAGGTCGCGCCCACCACGATCAGGTTGAGGGTAAACTGATCCATTGTCCCTGATCTCCCTTATTCTTCCACGCCGTGTTCGCGGTCGAGTTTGTTCATCTTGGCCGCATAGGCGAAGATGATGACCAGGAACACGATGATCGAGCCCTGCTGGGCAAACCAGAAGCCCAGATCGGTGCCGCCGATCTTGATGCCCGCCAGCATCGGGCGCAGCAGGATGCCGAAGCCGAAGGAACAGACGAACCAGATCACCAGAAAGATCTGGATGGTCCGCACGTTCGCCTTCCAATAGGCGTTGGACGAAGATTTATCCGCCATTCGCGAAACTCCCTTTTTTATCCTCCAGACAGGCCCCCTCCCGGGGCCTGCCCCTCCCCATTTGACCGGGTGTCCCGGTCAGGCCGATACGCGTTGCACGATCGACCCGAGCCCCGAGGCGACCGCGTCGATGCTGTCCATCGCGTCGATCGTTTCGAGAACGCCGAGGCGCCCGTAATGGGCGATCAGCGGTGCCGTCTGGGCGTGATAGGCCTCGAGCCGGGCCCGCGCCGTTTCGGCATTGTCGTCGGCCCGACGCTTGAACTCGGTGCCGCCGCATTTGTCGCAAGTGCCCGCAACCGCGGGCAGCTTGAACTGGTCGTGATAGCCCTCGCCGCAGGCGGCGCAGGTGTAGCGCCCCGCCACGCGGGCGATCATCGCCTCGTCGTCAACCTCAAGGCTGATCGCGGCGGTGACGCGCTGGCCGTTATAGGCCAGGAGCTTGTCGAGCGCCTCGGCCTGTCCCGCGGTGCGGGGGAAGCCGTCAAGGATCACGCCGGCCTTCAGATCGGGCGCGGCCAGACGCTCGCGCAGGATGCCCAGCACGATCTCGTCGCTGACCAGACCGCCCGCCTCCATCACCGCCTTGGCGGCGAGGCCCGCAGGCGTGCCCGCGGCAACGGCCGCGCGCAGCATGTCGCCGGTCGAGAGCTGGACGAGGCCGAAGCGCTCCTCCAGCATCCGCGCCTGCGTGCCCTTGCCCGCGCCGGGCGGGCCCAGCAGGATCAGGACGGCGGGTTTGGTTTCAACCTCGCTCATGCGGTCACACCCGGTTCATGCGGTTGTCGATCAGCTCCTGCACGACCGAAGGGTCGGCCAGCGTCGAGATATCGCCCAGCGCGCCATAGTCGTTCTCGGCGATCTTGCGCAGGATGCGGCGCATGATCTTGCCCGAGCGGGTTTTCGGCAGGCCCGGGGCCCATTGGATCAGGTCGGGTTTCGCGATCGGGCCAATCTCGGTGCGGACCCATTTTTCAAGTTCCTTGCGCAGGTCCTCGCTGGGTTCGACATCGTTCATCAGGGTGACATAGGCATAGATGCCCTGCCCCTTCAGATCATGCGGATAGCCAACCACCGCCGCCTCGGCCACCGCCGGATGCGCAACCAGCGCCGATTCCACCTCGGCCGTGCCCATCCGGTGGCCCGAGACGTTGATCACGTCATCGACCCGGCCGGTGATCCAGTAATAGCCATCCTTGTCGCGGCGGCAGCCGTCGCCGGTGAAGTAATAGCCGCGGTATTGCGCGAAATAAGCCTCCTGGAAGCGGTCGTGATCGCCCCAGAGGGTGCGCATCTGGCCCGGCCAGCTGTCCGAGATGCAGAGCACGCCCTCGGCCTCGGTCTCGCCCTGACGCACGGCGGTAGCGGGGTCCAGAACCACCGGCTTCACGCCGAAGAACGGGTTGGTGGCCGAGCCCGGTTTGGTGGGCGTGGCCCCCGGCAGCGGCGTCAGCATGTGGCCGCCGGTCTCGGTCTGCCAGAAGGTATCGACGATCGGGCATTTGCCCTTGCCGACATAGTGGTCATACCAGGTCCAGGCCTCGGGGTTGATCGGCTCGCCGACCGAGCCCAGCACGCGCAGGCTCGACAGATCGTATTTCTCGACCCATTCCGGCCCCTGCCCCATCAGCGAGCGGATCGCGGTCGGCGCGGTATAGAACTGGTTGACCTTGTGCTTTTCGCAGACGGCCCAGAAGCGGCCCGCATCCGGATAGGTCGGCACGCCTTCGAACATGATCGTGGTCGCGCCATTGGCGAGCGGGCCATAGACGATATAGCTGTGGCCGGTGACCCAACCCACATCTGCCGTGCACCAGAACACATCGCCGTCCTGATAGTCGAAGGTGTATTGATGCGTCATCGAGGCGTAGACGAGATAACCGCCGGTGGTATGCACCACGCCCTTCGGCTTGCCGGTCGAACCCGAGGTATAGAGGATGAAGAGCGGATCTTCCGCATTCATCGGACGCGGCGGGCATTCGGGGCTGACGTGATCCATCAGATACAGCAGGTCGACATCGCGGCCCTGCACCCAGGAAATCTGGTCGCCCGTGCGTTTCACGACAAGGCAGCGGACCTTGTCCGAGCAATGCAGCAGTGCGGCATCGGTATTGGCCTTCAGCGCCGTGCGGCGGCCACCGCGCGGGGCGGTGTCGGCGGTGATCACCAGCTTCGCGCCGCAATCGTTGATCCGGTTCGCCAGCGCGTCGGGCGAGAAGCCCGCGAAAACGATCGAATGGATCGCGCCGATGCGCGCACAGGCCAGCATCGCATAGGCGGCCTCGGGGATCATCGGCAGATAGATGACGACGCGGTCGCCGCGCATGATGCCCTGGCTGAGCAGGACGTTGGCCATGCGGTTCACCTTCTCGGAGAGCTCCTTGTAGGTGATGTGCAGCGCGGGCTCATTCGGATCATCGGGCTCGAAGATGATCGCGGTTTGCAGCGCGCGATCCTTCAGGTGGCGGTCGATGCAGTTCACCGAAGCGTTCAGCACGCCATCCTCGAACCATTTGATCGAGACCTTGCCGAAGGTGAAATCGGTGTTCTTGACCTTGGTGTAAGGCGTCATCCAGTCGAGGCGCTTGCCCTCACGGCCCCAGAAGGCATCCGGGTTCTCGACCGACTCGCGATACATCTCGAGATATTTCGCCGTGTTGGCATGGGCGTTCTCGAAGCCCGCCGGGACCTCGCGCAGCTCCGGCGCGATCATTGCCTGTTCCTGAGTGGCCATAGCCTGTCCTCCCTTGAAATCCGTCGCGGCCCACGGCCGCCCCAAGCCCCCGACCATGCCGGCGGCGTTCTACCCCACAGGCATTGTAAACCGAACATAGCATTTTATGTAAGCCCCTATAAAAACTGAATTTTCATGTAAAAAAATTCACTTGGCAGTGGGTAAGTTTGTAAATGCCGCAAGGGAACGACGGATTTCCCGCGTGGTTTCAACCTGTTGCCGGTTCACAATCGCGCGACGCAACGCAACAAGATTGCGTTCGACCGCCTGGTCAGGAAACTTTCGGCAATGCGGCATCGCGCCGGGCGCAGCGCCGCGGCGCTGCGATTCGGGCCTCAGGCGCCGGGGGTATCGAAGCGCAGATCGGCGCTGGCCGCGCCCAGCGCGCGGCGCGTGGCGGGGCTTGCGCCGATGATCACCAGGGCGCCGCCGCGGCGGGCAAGCTGGCCGGCCAGCTGATGGATCATCCGCGCCCCGGTCGAGTCGATGAAGGCCACCTCGGCCATGTCCAGCCGCACCTCGCGCGGGCGCGCCGCGATCCGTTCGAGCACCGAGCCAAGCCGCGCGACCGAGCCGAAGAAGACCGCGCCGCGCAGGCGATAGGTGATCGTCTCGGGGTCTTGCGGCGCCACCCCGTCGGGCGCCCCGGGCGAGGGCTGTGCCTCGTGGCGCAGCTCGCTTTGCTCGGACATGTGGCGGATGAACACGAGGCCCCCAAGGGCAAAGCCCACCATGATCGCCTCGGCCACATCGCGGAAGATCACCATCAGGAAGGTTACCCACAAGACCAGCGCATCCCCGCGTGAGGCCCGCGTCAGCGCCGCGAATTCATGCCGCTCGATCATGTTCCACGCGACAATCGCCAGAAGCCCGCCAAGCGCGGGCAGCGGGATGAACACCGCCAGCGGCGCCAGCACCAGCATCGCCGCCAGCACAAAGCCCGCATGCGCCATCCCCGCCACCGGCGAGCGCGCCCCCGCCCGCACATTGGTTGCGGTGCGCGCAATCGTGCCGGTCACGCAAAAGCCGCCGAAGATCGCGGCCCCCATATTGGCCACGCCCTGCGCGATCAGCTCCATGTTGGAGCGGTGCCGCTCGCCGGTCATGCCGTCCGCCACCATCGCCGACAGCAGCGATTCAATCGCACCCAGGAGCGTGAAGCTGAGCGCATAGGGCAGCGCCGCGCGGATCGCCTCGGGCTGAGATCGGGCAGCGCGGGCGCGGGCAGCATCCGCGGCAACCCGCCAAAGCGCGAGCCGATCGTCTCGACCGGCAGCCCCGCCAGCGCCGAGACCGCGGTGACCACCGCGATGCCGATCAACAGGCTCGGCCAGCCCGGCCGCAGCCGCTTGACCGCCTCGATCACCGCAATAGTCGCCAGTGCCACGCCCAGCGCAACCGGGCTCAGGCTGCCCAAGGCGGCCCAGATCGCGCCAAGCTTGGGCAAAAGCGGCCCGGGCTCGGGCCCGGCCAGGGTCAGGCCGAGGATATCCTTGATCTGGCTTGCAAAAATGATCACGCCGATGCCGGTGGTGAAACCCACCGTGACCGGATAGGGGATATAGCGGATCGTCGAGCCGAGCCGCGCCAGCCCCAGCGCCGCCAGCATCACCCCCGACAGAAACGTCGCCAGCATCAGCCCCGCGACCCCGGTCTGTGCCACGCAGGCCGCCACCAGCACGATGAACGCCCCCGCCGGGCCGCCGATCTG
>JACXUS010000362.1 GCA_014763785.1 Sphingomonadales bacterium
GAGGTCGATACCGGCGCGGGCGCGCTGATAGGGGCGGGCGCGGGGATCGCGCTGCCGGTGGCGCCTTGGGCCGATCTGGAATTTGCGCTGGGGGCCACCGCGGCGCCCTATGGCGACTATCGCGGGGCGGTGGGCTCGCTGCGTCTGGTGCGGGTTTTCGAGCGGGCGGGCGCGCCGGTCGATGCCACCCCGCCGCAGTGGCAGGTCTCGATGGGGCTGACGATGCAGGACCCGAACGCGAATTTCCGCGACCCCGGCAACCCGGCGACGGCGCGGCCGGTGATGCAGGAAAGCTCGGTCGATCTGTTCCTGACCGATGCGCTCTATCTGACTGGCAATGCGCAGACCGCGATGGGCGGCGATGCGGCGGGCTATGCGATCGGCATGCTGGGCCTTGGCTATCGGCTGCCGCTGGGCGACCGCTGGGCGGTGTCGCTCGAAGGGCATCTGGGGGCTGCGGGCGGTGGCGGGATCGACACCAATGGCGGGCTGATCGGCAGCCTGCGCACCGAGGTCGATTACGCGCTGAACGACCGGCTCAGCCTGTCGGTGGGCATGGGCAAGCTGGGCGCGCTCAAGGGCGATGCGATGGCGCCGACCTTCGTTCAGGCGGGGCTGAAGATCCCCTTCACCGCGCCGTAAAGGGGCGTTGCGGGGCAGCGTACGCTGCCTTGGCAGGGCGTTCAGCAATCCGATCTAGGGTCAGCCGCAGACCCATGACACGGAGTGCCGCCCGATGACCGACAGCTCGACCCGCCTCGCCCTGCCCTATATCCAGCCCTCGCAGGCGCAGAAACATGTGACCCATAACGAGGCGGTGGCCCGGCTTGATCTGCTGGTGCAGCTGACCGTCGAGGAGTTCGACGCGGTGACCCCGCCCGCCCTGCCGACCGAGGGGCAGGCCTGGGCGCTGGGGGCCGCGCCGACCGATGCCTGGGCCGGGCAGGCGCATCAGATCGCCGCCTTCGACAATGGCGTCTGGGCCTTCGTGACGCCGGTCGCGGGCTGGTGCGCGGTGCGCCGGGGCACCACGACGCAACGGATCTGGACCGGCGCCAGCTGGCAGGCGCCCTTGCCGGGCGCGATGGACAACCTCGACGGGATCGGCATCAACACCAACCATGATGCGACGAACCGGCTGGCGGTCTCGGCGGCGGCGGTGCTGCTGACGCACGAGGGCGCGGGCCATCAGCTGAAAATCAACAAGGCCACCGCGGGCGATACCGCGAGCCTGCTCTTCCAGACCGGCTGGTCGGGCCGTGCCGAGATGGGCACCGCGGGCGCGGATGCCTTCGCGATCAAGGTCAGCGCCGATGGCAACAGCTGGACCGAGGCGCTGAGCTTTGCCCCCGCGACCGGCATCGCCTCGGGCGCGGCCGTGCAGCAAAGCGCGACCGATGTGACGCCGGGGCGGCTGATGCGCGCCGATTACGGCTATGGCCGCGGCAATCTGCTGGGCACGGTGGCGCAGGCGGCGGGCTTGCCCACCGGCGCGGTGATCGAGCGCGGGACCACGGCGAATGGCGCCTATGTCCGCTTCGCCGATGGCACGCAGATCTGCACCGCGAGCCGCTCGGCCGCCTATGCCGCCGCCACCCATTGCGCCGCCGCCTGGACCTTCCCGATGGGCTTTGCCGCGGCGCCGGTGGTGCAGATCACCGCCGATGGCGCGAGCTGGGCCACCACGGTGACCTCGGGGCTTGCGCGCGGCGATGCGGTGGCGGTGCTCGGCACCACCTCGGCCACCGTGGCCAGCGCCGAGATCTGGGCGCGCAGCGGCGTCAGCTTCGGCGCCACGGATGCAGTCACGCTGCATCTGACCGCGACGGGCCGCTGGTTCTGAGCCCGGCCGACTGTCACCAAACCGCCGTGTAAGGCGGCTAGAAGGCGGCGCAGACCCTTGCGGGAGCGCCGGGATGGACGGATCAAACCAGAAGGTTGGCTGGGCCGAATGGGTCGCGCTGCCCGCGCTCGGCCTGCCCGCGCTGGTGGCCAAGGTCGATACCGGGGCGCGGACCTCGGCGCTGCATGCCTTCAACATCGAGGCCCTCGGCCCGGCCGCCACCCCGCATGTGCGCTTCGATATCCACCCGATCCCGGGGCGCTCGGATGTGACGGTGACCTGCTCGGCGCCGCTCGTCGGGCGGCGCGAGGTGACCTCGTCCAATGGCGAGAGCGACGAGCGGTTTGTCATCGTCACCGAGATCGAGATCGACCCGGCGCGCTGGCCAATCGAGATCACGCTGACCGACCGGGCGAACATGTCCTATCGCATGCTTCTGGGCCGTCAGGCGCTGAGCGAGGGGATCTCGGTGCAACCGACGGAAAGCTTCCTGCAACCGCAGCTTGGCTATGACAGCTATC
>JACXUS010000363.1 GCA_014763785.1 Sphingomonadales bacterium
CCCCCCGCAAGAGATCACCGCCTTCTGGCTTGCCCCCGAGCATCGCCCGAACTGGTTTGCCAAGGATGACGCCTTCGACGCCGCGATCACCGCGCGCTTCGGCGCCACCTATGAGGCCGCACGGGCCGGGGCGCATGACGACTGGGCCGGGACGCCCGCGGGCATGGCCGCTCTGCTGATCACCCTCGATCAATTCCCGCGCAACATGTTCCGCGCCAGCCCCCGCGCCTTTGAGGCGGGCGATCAGGCGCTCCACCACGCCCGCCGCGCGCTCGCCCGGGGCTTTGACCGCGCAGCCGAAGCGATCGACCCCGCGCTGCGCAGCTTCTTCTATCTGCCCTTCATGCATTCCGAGGCGCTCGCCGATCAGGAACTGTCGGTGGCGCTTTACGAGGCACTGGGCGACGCCAATTCCCTGCGCTTTGCCATCGCGCATCGCGGCATCATCGCCCGCTTTGACCGCTTCCCGCATCGCAACGCCGCTCTCGGCCGCCCGACCACGCCCGAAGAGGCCGAATTCCTGAAAACCAACCCGGGCTTCTGACCCCAGAGCCTCCCGCCCGCCTCTTGCCCGAACCCGCGCGCTCCGCTAAGACCGGCCGGAACGATCGGAAGGACCTGAGAGCAATGCGCGCCGAGACGCAGAATATCGTGGAAGCGATCCGCAAATCGCTGAAACTTCTGGGCCAGCGGATGGACTGGGAAACCGCCCCGCATCGGCTGGAAGAATTCAACGCGATGATCGAGGACGGCGATCTGTGGTCCGACCCCGCGCGCGCGCAAAAGCTGATGCGCGACCGTCAGGTCCTGATGGACAAGGTCGAGACCTATCGCAAGATCGACCGCGAGCTGACCGATAATGTCGAGCTGATCGAGCTGGGCGAGATGGAGGACGATCCCGAGATCGTCGCCGAGGCGGAAAAATCGCTCAAGGAGCTGAAGACCTTCGCCGATGCCAAAGAGCTCGAGGCGCTTCTGGACGGCGAGGCTGACGGCAACGACACCTTCCTTGAGATCAACGCGGGCGCCGGCGGCACGGAAAGCTGCGACTGGGCCAGCATGCTCGCGCGGATGTATACCCGCTGGGCCGAGAAAAAGGGCTACAAGGTCGAGCTGCAATCGGAAACCGCGGGCGACGAGGCGGGCATCCGCTCGGCCGCCTACAAGATTTCCGGCCCCAACGCCTATGGCTGGCTGAAATCGGAATCGGGCGTGCATCGGCTGGTGCGGATCTCGCCCTATGACTCGGCCGCGCGGCGCCATACCTCGTTCAGCTCGGTCTGGGTCTATCCGGTCGTCGATGACAATATCGAGATCGACATCCCCGACCGCGATATCCGCATCGACACCTATCGCAGCTCGGGCGCGGGCGGGCAGCACGTGAACACCACCGACTCGGCGGTGCGGATCACCCACTTGCCGACCAATATCGTGGTCACCAGCTCGATGAAATCGCAGCACCAGAACCGCGAGATCGCGATGAACGCGCTGCGCTCGCGGCTCTATCAGCTCGAACTCGACAAGCGCAACGCGGCGATCAACGCGGCGCATGAGAACAAGGGCGATGCGGGCTGGGGCAACCAGATCCGCTCCTATGTCCTGCAGCCCTATCAGATGGTCAAGGACCTGCGCACCGGGCATGAAACCTCGGACACCCAAGGGGTGCTTGACGGCGATCTCGATGGCTTCATGGCGGCAACCCTCGCGATGGGGGTCGAGGGCAAGTCCCGCGCCGACGCGCAGGGAGACGACTGAGCCCATGGCGGCGCGGGTCTATATCACCGGCGCCGCGGGATCGGGGACCTCGTCGCTCGGCCGCGCGCTCGCGCAGAGGTTGAGCGTGCCGCATCTCGATACCGATGACTATTTCTGGGCACCGACCGATCCGCCCTTCACCACCAAACGCCCGGTCGACGAGCGCCTCGCCCTGATCGCGGCGGCGCAGATCGGGCAGGGCGAGGCGGGCGGCTGGGTGCTCTCGGGCTCGGCCGATGGCTGGGGCGAAATCGCCATCGACGGCGCCGATCTGATCCTGTTTCTGACCACACCGACCCCGGCACGGCTGGCCCGCATCCGCAAGCGCGAGGCGGCCAAATTCGGCGACCGGATCAAGCCCGGCGGCGATATGCACCGCAACCATTCCGAGTTCCTGAAATGGGCCGCGGGCTATGACGAGCCCTATTTCTCGGGCCGCTCGCTTGCGCGTCACCGCAACTGGCTGGCGGGCCGGGCCGAGCCGGTGCTGGAACTCTCGGGCGCCAAACCGCCCGAGGAGCTTCTGGAAACCACCTGGTGGCGGATGCAGGAGCTGGGCCTCGTCTGAGGCCGCCCCCCTCGACCGCCCATCGCCGCCCCCCTCGAC
>JACXUS010000092.1 GCA_014763785.1 Sphingomonadales bacterium
CTTCGCCCTTTCATCTTGCCCTAAATATCCCGGGGGGAGGGTCGCAGACCCGGGGGGCAGCGCCCCCCCCTGCCCCGTTCACATCCCGCGCAACGCCCGGATGCGGCTGGCCAAGGCCCGCGTCGAGCCATCCTTGCCCGCCCCCTCCGAGCGGCCCTCGAGCACCGGGGCGAGCGCCAGCGCCAGCTCCTTGCCGAGCTCCACCCCCCATTGATCGAAGCTGTTGATCCCGAGGATCACGCCCTCGACGAAGACCCGGTGTTCATAAAGCGCGATGATCCCGCCGAAGACCTCGGGCGTCAGTTTCGGATAGAGCAGCGTGGTCGAGGGCCGCGAACCGGGGAAGACCCGGTGGCGGGCCTGACGCTCAAGTTCCGCACCGCTCAGGCCCTTCTGGGTCATGATCGCGGTCGCTTCCTCAAGCGAGCGGCCGCGCATCAGCGCCTCGGATTGCGCGAGGCAATTGGCGACCAGCAGCAGGTGCTGATGCGCCAGATCAGGCTCGTGCCCCTCGGCCGCCAGCAGGAATTCGCAGGGCACGATCCGGGTGCCCTGATGGATCAGCTGATAGAAGGCATGCTGGCCGTTGGTGCCGGGCTCGCCCCAGACCACGGGGCCGCTGTCCACCGCCAGATCGGCGCCATCCATGCTGACGCGCTTGCCGTTGCTTTCCATTTCCAGCTGCTGCAGATAGGCCGGCAGCCGCGCAAGCCGTTGATCATAGGGCAAAACCGCGCGGGTCGCGTGCCCACAGCCCTGATTGTGCCAGATGCCGACCAGCGCCAGCAGCACCGGCAGGTTCTGCGCGAAGGGCGCCTCGCGGAAATGCGCATCCATCGCCGCGGCGCCCTTGAGCATCGCGTCGAAATCCTCGGGGCCGATGGCGATCATCAGGCTCAGCCCAATCGGCCCCCACATCGAATAGCGCCCGCCGACCCAATCGGCGAAGCCGAAGACGCGGCTGGCGTCGATCCCGAAGGCCGCGGTCAGATCGGCCGCGGTCGAGAGCGCGGCGAATTGCGCGCCCGGGTCGGCCACATCGCGCGCCATCCAGGCCTTGGCGGTGGCGGCATTGGTCATTGTCTCGATCGTGGTGAAGGTTTTTGACGCGACAATCACCAGCGTCGTCGCCGGATCGAGGCCCTTGAGCACATCATGGATATGCGCGCCGTCCACGTTCGAGACGAAATGGCAGCGCGGCCCGTCGTGATAGGGCGCCAGCGCCAGCGTGGCCATTGCGGGGCCAAGGTCCGAGCCGCCGATGCCGATATTGACCACATCGGTGATCTTGCCGCCCTGCCCGGTGTAGCCCCCCGCGCGCACCGCGCGGGCAAACTGGGCCATCCTTGCATGGGTCGCGCGGACCTCGGGCATCACATCCTGACCATCGACCAAGACCGAGCCGTCCAGATTGCGCAGCGCGGTATGCAGCACCGCGCGGCCCTCGGTCTCGTTGATTTTGGCGCCGCCAAACATCGCCGCGCGCTTGGCGGCAAGCCCGGACCCTTCGGCCAGTGCGAGGAGCAGATCGCGGGTGCCCTCGTCGATATTGGTCTTGGAGTAATCGAACAGGAACGGGCCGAATTCCGCGCTGAATTCGGGGGCGCGATTGTCCTTTTCGAACAATTCGGCAATGCGGCGCGTCGCTACCGCCGCGGCGCGGTCTTTCAGATCGGTCCAGCTCGTCATGTCAGTCTGCCCAATGGATGGTGGCGTTTTTCAGAACCGCGCGCACCGGGGCTTGGGCCTCGGGCAGCTGCGCGGCGCGCTCGATCGCGGCGCGTTTTTCGGCTCCGGTGATCAGGATATGGATATGCATCGCATCGCGCAGCACCGGCGCGGTCAGGGTGACGCGCGGATCGCCCGCGCCCGGCGCGCGCATCGCGACCAGCACCGGCGCATCCTCGGCCAGCGCCTCGGCCAGCCGGTCGCCGCCGGGAAAGAGGCTCGCGGTGTGCATGTCGGCGCCCATGCCCAGCAGAAGAACCGTGATCGGCAGCGCCGCCGACACGCCCGCGGCAAGTGCCTCGATCCGCTCCTCGGGCGCGTCCCCGGGCGCATAGAGCGGCACGAGGCGCGCCGCCGCCGCACGGCCCTGCAACAGGCGGCTCTTCAGCATCGCGGTGTTGCTGCGGGGGCTGTCTTCGGGCACCCAGCGTTCATCGTTGAGCAGAACCGAGACAGTGGCCCAGTCCAGATCGAGCCCCGAGAGAATATCGAAGATCGGCCCCGGGGTGGTGCCGCCCGGCACGCAAAGCGTCGCGCGCCCCCCGACCTCAAGCGCGCGGCGCAGTTGCGCGGCGATCGTATCGGCCAGCGCCACCATCATCAGCTCGCGGTCGGGATAGTCGATCAGGGTCATTCGCGGATCTCCCGCCAGCGGCGCCCGTCGCGGTGCATCAGCATCAGCGCATCATCGGGCCCCGAGGAGCCGGAATCATAGGGCTTGGGCTTGTCGCCGCGGGCCTCCCAGCCGGCGATGACCGGATCGGTCCAGGCCCAGGCCGCCTCGACCTCGTCGCCGCGCATGAACAGCGTCTGGTTGCCGCGGATCACATCCATGATCAGCCGCTCATAGGCGTCGGGAATGTCGGTGCCCTCCTCGCCCAGCGCCTCGGCAAAGGACATATCGAGCGGCACCTGCACCAGCCGCATGCCGCCCGGGCCCGGCTCCTTGATCATCACCTTGAGGTTCATCCCCTCATTGGGTTGCAGCCGGATCACCAGCACATTCTCGCGCCAGTTGGCCTCTTCGTCGTCGAAGATCGAATGCGGCGGCTGTTTGAAGGTGATCGCGATTTCACTGGTGCGCGCGCGCAGCCGCTTGCCGGTGCGCAGATAGAAGGGCGTGCCCTGCCAGCGCCAGTTCGCGACATGGACCCTGAGCGCAATATAGCTTTCGGTCTTCGAGGCCGGGTTTTCCGCATCGCGCACATAATCGGTCTCGGCGGTGCCGCGCGCGATATACTGGCCGCGCACGATATCCTCGGGGCGGACGGGTTGCAGCGCGCGGATCACCTTCAGCTTCTCGTCGCGCACCGCGTCGGGGTCGAAGTGATAGGGCGGCTCCATCGCGATCAGGCACAAAAGCTGCATCAGGTGGTTTTGCACCATGTCCCGCATCGCGCCCGACTTGTCATAATAGGACCCGCGGCCGCCCACGCCCACGGTTTCGGCCACGGTGATCTGCACATGGTCGATATATTGCGCGTTCCAGAGCGGCTCGAAGAGGATATTGGCGAAGCGCACCGCCATCAGGTTCTGCACCGTCTCCTTGCCCAGATAATGGTCGATCCGGTAGATCTGATGCTCGTCGAAATGCGCGGCGAGGGTCGCGTTCAGCGCACGCGCGGTGGCCAGATCGCGGCCGAAGGGTTTCTCGACCACGATGCGCGCGGCGGGGGTGGCGATGCCATGGGCATGGAGCCGCTCGGCCAGCGGGCCGAAAAGCGCGGGCGCCACCGAGAAATAGAAGGCATTCACCCGGTCGGGCCGCACCAGCGCCTTGAGCGCCTCCCAGCCACCCTCGCCCTGCGCATCCACCGCGACATAATCCAGCAGCGCAAGGAAGCCCGCGATCTGGTCTGCATCGCGTTTGGCCGCGCCGACATGCTCGGCGATGGCCGCGCGGACCTGCGCGCGGAAGCCCTCGGGGTCCAGCTCGGAGCGGGCCGCGCCGATGATCCGGCTGCCCTCGGGGATCTGGCCCGCGAAGAAGCGCCGGTAGAGGCCGGGCAGGATCTTGCGGTTCGCAAGATCGCCGGTCGCCCCGAAGATCACGAGGTCGAAGGGTTCGACCGGAATGACACGCGAAACCATGGGCTCTCCGTTTCAAGGTTGCGTTAGCGCTAACGCACCCTGTCTAGCCACCGACTCCGCCGAAGTCTAGCCGGTCCCGCGCGCAAGGCAAAGGACTATCAAAGCGATTTGGCGGCGCTCAGCCGGTCGGGCCCGGCCCGGCGAAGAAGGCGGCCAGCGCCGCCGGGTCGGGCGGCAGTTCGCTGGCACAGCCCGCGGCGAAGGCGTCAAAGGCCGCGCGCGTCTCGGGCGGGGCCGAGATCAGCACCGGCAGATCGCGCGCCAGCGCCTCGCCGATCAGCGCGCGCGCGCCGCGGCCCGCGGCCTCCTGCTTGCCGAATTTGTTCAGAATCACCGCCGTGCCCGGGGCGGCGGCGGCGATGGCGCGGGCGGTCTCGGCCACGGCCTGTTCCAGCGCGCCCGCATCGAGCATGCAGGCATCCGCCCCCGGGCCCAGCTCTTGCGAGATCGGCACCACCCGATCCGCGGGCAGAAGCCGCAGGTGCATCTCGCAGGGGCGCGGGGCGGGCGTTTGGGCGCGCACCATCGCCACCAGAGGGTGCCCCGCGGCGCGCAGGCTTTCGGCCAGACCCGCCAGCAGCGCATCGGCGCGGCCCTTCTCGGTCAGGGTGAGAAAGCCAAGCCTCATGCCGCCTCCATCGCCTTGGCCAGCCGCGGCAGTTTCGCGCGTTTCAGAAGCGGGCGCAGCGGTTGCGGCTGACCCGAGAGCGCCTCGGCGCGCGCGCGCACCGCCTCGACCACGGCGCCGATCTGGGCGGGGTTTTCCGACCAGAGCGCCCAGAGAAACCCGTCCGGGTCGCGCCGCTCAAGCCCCTCGGCGGCCAGCGTGCCGCGCGGGAAATCCTGCGCGTTGAAGGTCACGATTGCATCGGCATGA
Source organism: Sphingomonadales bacterium (assembly GCA_014763785.1). Taxonomy (GTDB): domain Bacteria; phylum Pseudomonadota; class Alphaproteobacteria; order Rhodobacterales; family Rhodobacteraceae; genus Rhodobacter. The sequence goes on from JACXUS010000092.1 coordinate 4,697, forward strand.
CCGGCGATCGCCGCGGCCAAGACATGGATATCATTCACATCGGGCAGATGCAGGCGGCTTTCCAGCCCGGGCTGGGGCGCCACTTCGGCCTGCGGAAAGTCGGCGCGCAAGGCGGCAATCTCGCCGCGGGCATAGGCCTCATCGACCGGGCCGAGGCGCGCCGCGGCACGCGCCCATTCCTCGAGAATGCGCGCCGACCAGAGCGGGCGATAGGCCCCGGTGCGCGCCACCCCGATCAGGATCTCGCGCAGCACGGTCGGATAGAGCACGCAGGCATCGAGCAGCATCCGCATCAGTCGAGCCGGAAGAAGAGCGCCTTGAGATAGCCCGATTCGGCCAGCTGCGGCAGCATCGGGTGATCGGGCCCGGCATAGCCCGTGTGCAGAAGCTGCGAGCGGCGCCCGCCCTTGCCGATGCCGCGCGCCGAGGCCGCACGGAACTGCGTGAGGTCCGCGGCATGGCTGCAGGAACAGAGCACCAGATAGCCACCGGGCGCAACCAGCGGCGCCGCGAGCCGCGCGATCCGCTCATAGGCGCGCAGACCCGCGGCCAGCGCGGGTTTCGCGGGGGCAAAAGCGGGCGGATCGCAGATCACCAGATCGAAGCGCGCGCCCTCGGCGCCCAGCGCCTCGAGCGTGGCGAAGGCGTCGCCCTGACGGGTGGCGAAGCGATCCGCCGCCCCCATCGCCGCAGCACCCTGCCCCGCCAGATCGAGCGCCGGCGCCGAGGCATCGACCGCCAGCGCCGAGGCCGCGCCGCCCGCCAGACAGGCCAGCGCAAAGCCGCCGACATGGGAAAACACATCGAGCACCCGCGCGCCCCGCGCCAGCCGCGCGGCAAATTCATGGTTCGGCCGCTGATCATAGAAGAGGCCGGTTTTCTGCCCGCCCAGCACATCGGCCATATAGATGGCGCCATTCATCGCCACCGGCACCGGGCCCGATACGGCGCCGGTCAGCACCACGGTTTCCTCGGTCAGCCCCTCAAGGCCGCGCGCGCGCCCCGAGCCGTTCTTGACGACCGTGGTGACGCCCGTCACCTCGATCAGCGCGGCGCAGAGATCGTCGATCATCGCCTCGGACCAGGCGGCATTGGGCTGGATCACCGCCAGATCGCCGAAGCGGTCGATGATCACGCCGGGCAGGCCATCGGCCTCGGCATGGACAAGCCGATAGAAGGGCTGATCGAAGAGCCGCGCGCGCAGCGCGAGCGCATGGGCAATCCGCGCCGCGATCCAGTCGCGGTTGATCTCGGCCCCCGCATCGCGATCCATCACCCGCGCGATGATCTTCGATTTCGGGTTGACGGTGACCGTGGCCAAGGGCCGCCGCTCCGCATCCTCGAGCGTCGCGATCGTGCCTGCGGGCAGCGCATTGGTGCGCCGGTCCACGACCAGCTCGTCCGAATAGACCCAAGGGAAGCCATGCCGGATCGCGCGCGCCTCGGCCTTGGGGCGCAGCCGCACCACGGGGCGGCCCGAACGGGTCTCGGTCTCGGGGGCCTCGGGGGTCTGGTCGTCGGTCATGGCGGGCTCTTGCGAAAAAGGGGGGCGGTTGCCCCCCTCTAGCCGGTTCTGCCCGCCAGCGAAAGCCTCAGCGCAGCGCCGCCACGGGCTGGCCCGCCGCCCCACGCGCCAGGATCGCCAGCTGATCGCGCAGCCCCTTGACCACGCCCGCGGTGATCACCACGCGCTGGGTCACGCCGCGGGCCTCTTCGTCGAGCGCCCGCTGCCCGCCCGAGGCCGGGATATCCAGCACAACCGGGCGCGGCGGGGCCAGCAGCGCGCCGGTCTTGGGATCGCTCAGGCGCATCTCGAACTGGATCGCGAAATTGCCGCCGGTGGTATAGCGCGCGCGCTCGGTCAGCGCGTGGAAGCGGCGCATCGTCAGGGTCAGCACCGCAGGCGTGCCGCGGCGCATGTCCTGCGTGGCATTGCGCGCGGCCGCGGTCATCAGCGCATCGACCTGCGCATAGCGGTCGCCGCGCGGATCCTCGCGCCAGACGATATCGGCCAGCGGCACCAGCATATTCGCCTCGGAGACGCGCAGGCTGCGGGGAACCTCGACCTCGACCGCGCGGATCGCAAAGCCGGTCTGCGCCTGCGGGGCGGCGGGTTTGGCGGTCTGGGCGCTCTGGGCGACCGGCCCGGCCGTGGCAAGCGGGGCCGGGTCGCTCAGCCCGCGCGAGGTGGTTTCACTGGTGCAAGCGCCCAGCGCCGCGAGGGTCAGGGCCGCGATCACGGTGCTCCGAAGGGTCATCATTTTTCCTCTCCCCTGCCAGGGATTGACTGCTCTGGTCTTGAGGAATGCCCCGGGAATGTGGCAACAATTGGCAGAGTTTGGTTCCATTTCGGGGATATTCCGCCCCCCGACCGGCCCCGGATCGGCGCCCGACCGGCGCCCGACCGGGGGGCCAAAGACGGGCCAGTCTTTCCAAGAACGATTGATTTGTTACCGCTAACACCCTACAACCGGCGCATGCCCTTCCCCGGCCCGGCCCGATCCGCGCGCCCCGAACCGAAAGCCTGTGCGATGTCCGTCTCCCCTGCCCTGAATGCCACCGTTGCCCGTGTCACCGAGGCGATCGAGCAGCGCTCTGACGCGATGCGGTCCGAGTATCTGGCGCGCATTCGGGCCGCAGGCGCGGCGGGCCCGGTGCGCGCGCATCTGAGCTGCGGCAATCAGGCCCATGCCTATGCCGCGATGGAGGGCGACAAGCCCGCGCTGGCGGCCGGACGCGCGCCCAATATCGGCATCGTCACCGCCTATAATGACATGCTCTCGGCGCATAAACCGTTTGAGGCTTACCCCGAGCAGATCCGCGCGGCCCTGCGCGAGATGGGCGCCACGGCGCAGGTGGCGGGCGGGGTGCCCGCGATGTGCGACGGGGTGACCCAGGGCCAGGTGGGGATGGAGATGTCGCTGTTCTCGCGCGATGTGATCGCGCTGGCCGCAGGCGTCGCGATGAGCCACAATTGCTTCGATGCGGCGCTTTACTTGGGGGTTTGCGACAAGATCGTGCCCGGGCTGATCATGGCCGCCGCCAGTTTCGGCCATGTGCCCGCGGTCTTCGTGCCCGCGGGGCCGATGACCTCGGGCCTGCCGAACGATGAAAAGGCCAAGGTGCGCCAGCAATTCGCCGCCGGAGAGATCGGCCGCGACAAGCTGATGGAGGCCGAGATGGCCTCCTATCACGGGCCGGGCACCTGCACGTTTTATGGCACGGCGAATACCAATCAGATGCTGATGGAGGTGATGGGCCTGCACCTGCCCGGCGCCAGTTTCGTCAATCCCGGCACGCCCCTGCGCGCGGCCCTGACCGCGCAGGCCGCGCGCCGCGCCGCCGAGATCACCGCGCTTGGCAACGATTATCGCCCGGTGGGCGAGATCCTCGACGCGCGCGCCTTCGTCAACGGGATCGTCGGGCTGATGGCGACGGGGGGCTCGACCAATCTGGTGCTGCATCTGCCCGCGATGGCGCGGGCGGCAGGGATTGCGCTCGATCTGGCGGATTTCGACGCGCTCTCGGATGTCGTGCCGCTGATGACCAAGGTTTACCCGAACGGTCTGGCCGATGTGAACCATTTCCACGCCGCGGGCGGGCTGCAATTCCTGATCCGCGAGCTCCTTCGCGGCGGCCTGCTGCATCCGGATGCGCAGACCGTGATGGGCGAGGGGCTGGCGAGCTACACCCGCGAGCCGAAGCTGATCGAGGGGAAACTCGCCTGGGTCGAGGGCGCCGAAGAGACCGCGAATGACAAGATCCTGCGCCCCGCGGCCGCGCCGTTTGCGCCGACCGGGGGCCTCAAGCAGCTTGCCGGCAATCTTGGCCGCGGAGTGATCAAGATTTCCGCCGTCGCCCCCGAGCATCGGCGGATCGAGGCCCCCGCCCGCATTTTCCACGATCAGGCCGCGGTCAAGGCCGCCTTCCAGCGCGGCGAGCTGGATCAGGATACCGTGGTCGTCGTGCGCTTTCAGGGGCCGCAGGCGAATGGCATGCCGGAACTGCATTCGCTGACCCCGGTGCTCTCGGTGCTTCTGGGCCGCGGGCTCAAGGTGGCACTGGTGACCGATGGGCGGATGTCGGGCGCCTCGGGCAAGGTGCCTGCCGCGATCCATGTGAGCCCCGAGGCGGCCGCGGGCGGCCCGCTCGCGCGGCTCCACGATGGCGATCTGGTGCGGCTCGATGCCGAGGCGGGCACGCTGACCTGCCTTACCGCCGATTTCGAGACCCGCGCGCCTGTGGTGGCCGATCTCTCAGCCAATCAGACCGGCCTTGGGCGCGAGCTCTTCGCCGCCTTCCGCCGCACCGTCGGCCCCGCCACCGAAGGCGCCGCCGTCGTGATTTGATTTTTTGCCTCCGGCGGGAGTATTTGCACCAGGAAAAGCCCCTTTTCCTTGGAAAAATACTCACTCCGAGGGCCGCAACCCCGTGCCGCGCAAGGATATCCGCATGACCCCCGAAACCCAATCCATCGAGGCCCGCCGCATCTGCGCCCTCGCCCCGATCATCCCGGTTCTTGTGATCAAGGATCTTGACCATGCCGTGCCGCTGGCGCGGGCGCTGGTCGCAGGCGGGCTGCCCGTGCTTGAGGTGACCTTGCGCACGCCCTGCGCGCTCGAGGCGATCCGCGCGATGGCCGAGGTGCCGGGCGGCGTCGTGGGTGCGGGCACGCTGCTGACGCCCGCCGATGTGAAGGCCGCCAAGGCCGCGGGCGCGCGCTTTGGCGTCTCGCCCGGGCTAACCGAGCCGCTGGTGAAGGCCTGCGAGGCAGAGGGTCTGCCGCTGCTTCCCGGCTGCGTCACGGCGTCCGAGGTGATGCAGGCGATGGACTGGGGCTATTCCATGCTGAAATTCTTCCCCGCCGAAAGCTCCGGGGGCGCCGCCGCCGTCAAGGCGCTCGGCGGGCCGCTGCCGCAGGTGGGCTTTTGCCCGACGGGCGGGATCAGCCTGAAAAATGCGCGCGATTACCTGATCTTGCCTAACGTTCTGTGCGCAGGCGGGTCATGGGTCGCGCCCGAGGCAATGATGATCGAGGGCGATTGGGCGGGCATCGAGGCGCTGGCGGCCGAGGCCGCCGCCCTGCCGCGCTAGGACCGGGACCCGGGGGCGCGGCGCCTTGGCGCCGCGTTCGCCGCCCTGCCTGCAGGGCGGCGCCCCCCCCTCAGGCCTGACCGAAGCGCGCGGCGCGCCCGCCGCGGCGGCGCCCGGCCGGCCCCGCAGGGGCTGCGAGCCCCTCAACCAGAACCCGGGTCATCGGATGCTCCGGCCCCAGATAATAGCGCGCCAGCACCGCGCGCATCGCCTCGCGCGGGTCGATGCCCGGCCGCAGGCTCAGCGCCCAATCCAGAAAGATCGAGCGGCATTCCGCCTCGGTAATCCCCTCGATCCGGTAACTTTCCCGGATCAATCCCTTCGGATCCGCCTCATTCAGCTCCATCACGCGCCTCCCCATCACGCTAATGCCCGATCGACGATCGCCGCCACCTCGGCCGTCACCGCGCCAAGCCGCGCGGCCAGCGCCTCGAGGCTCGGCTCTCCCAC
>JACXUS010000364.1 GCA_014763785.1 Sphingomonadales bacterium
GCTGCCCCGGGCAGCAGGCAGACCTGCCCCTGCGCGCCGCGAAAGCCCTGCGCCGCGGCCCAGTTGCGCGCGGCGGCGTCGAGCCCCTCGGGCAGGGCCGCCCCCTCGGCCACCGGATAGAGCGGCAGCGAGGGTCCCGCAGTCGCGAACCGCATCGCAGGACGCGGGGCGATCGGGTCATGGGGGACAGCGGCATCGGGATGGGTCACGGTCATCGGGGGTCCTTTCGGTTGCCCCCGAGCCTAACGCGCCCCGCGCCGCCCGCAAGGGCCAAGCGCGCCCGCCGCAGCGGCCGGATCGCCGCTCAGCCGCTCATGTCCGACAGGTCCCAGACCGCGGTAAGCGAGCCCTCGCCCGTGCGCACCAGCCGCGCCAGCACCGCCGCCTGCGCGACCATATCGCCGCGCCCGGCGCAATCGGCCAGATCGCGCGCGACCCGGACCAGCTGGATCATGCCGACCTGCCGCGCAAGCAGGCTCAGTTCGTCAATGCCGCGCAACAGTGTCTCCAGCTGCGCCTCTCGCGCGGCCACTTCGATCGCCGCAAGATGCACGGCAAGATCCTCCATCGCGGCGGAAATCACCCGCTCCGCCGCATTCTGTCCAAGCTCGGCATAAAGAACGACAAGCCGGTCCGGGTCGAGCCGCACCGGCTCCTCCGCGGAAAATTTGCAAATCTCGACCACCCCTGCCCCCTCCTTCGGGGCCGCATCCCACCTTCAAAATCCCACACCCGGGCGATCATGGCAGGCAGGTCTCAAGAAATCGTTGAAGCGTGGAAATTGCCTCTCGCGCTTGCGGCATCGACGCATTATCTAAGCAAAAATCGCCAGAAAGGTTTGCCCATGAAAACCCACGTCCGGCCGCTGCCTGCCTATCTCGTGAGCCGCTATCAGGGGTGGCGCGCCACCACCTATACCGAAAATCGTGCCTGGTATCGGCGCCTCGCAGACGAGGGGCAGCGCCCCCGCGCGATGATCATCTCGTGCTGCGATTCGCGGGTTCATGTGACCTCGATGTTCGGCGCGGATACCGGCGAATTCTTCAGCCACCGCAATATTGCGAACCTCGTGCCGCCCTATAACCCGGACGGCGATCACCACGGCACCTCGGCGGCGGTGGAATATGCGGTCAAGGCGCTCAAGGTCGCGCATCTGATCGTGATGGGCCATACCCAATGCGGCGGTGTCGCGGGCTGCCATGCGATGTGCACCGGCCATGCGCCCGAGCTGGAGGAGAAGACCTCTTTCGTCGGCACCTGGCTGAACCTGCTGCGCCCGGGCTTCGAGCGGGTCAAGGACGTGCCCGAGGCCGAGCGTGTGCGCGCGCTCGAGCATGAGGCGATCGTGATCTCGCTGGAAAACCTGCTGACCTTCCCCTTCGTCGCGGCGGCGGTCGAGGCGGGCGATCTGACGCTGCACGGGCTGATGAACGACATCGGCGATGGCACGCTGACCCAGTACAACCCCGAGAACGGGCAGTTCGAGCCGGTCTGACCCGGTCCCGGGCGGCGCCGCGCGGTGGTGCCGCCCGATTTTTCGGACATCTTTACCTTTCTTCAAGTGCGGGCTGCGACAGTCGGGGGGTTCCAACTCCGGTTTTCGCCCATGACCCAGCATCGTCTCGTGACCCTCCGCCTGTCGGCCGACCTGATCGCCGCCCTCGAGACCGAGGCGCATCGACGAGAGATTTCGCCCGCGCAGATGATCCGGGTCGCCATCGTCGAGACGGTGCGGCGCAAGGCCGGGGACGGCGGGGCCGCGACGCCGGGCGGAAACTATATGCCCCGCCCCAGCCTGATCGCCGCGACCTTTGACGCGGCCGAGAGCTGGCTGGATTTGCAAAGCCGGCTGCGCGCCGAGGGGCTGGTCTTGCGGCTGCACGAGGAAAGCTGGGGGAGCGAGGCGCGGATCGCGCTGCATGACTGGCCCGCGGATCGTTTCGTGGCCTGGCTGGATGAGACCGGGCAAAGCCTCGCCGAACTGACGATGCGCTTTCGCGCGCCCTTCCCGGGGCAGATGCGCCGCGCCCCGATCACCCTGCCCCCCGGCGCCTTCCGCGCGCTGCGCAAACGCTCGGCGCTGCGGCTGGGCGAGACCGGGACGGGCCAGGACGACGAACGCGCGGCGTGATCCCGCCTCCGCCCGCGCCCGCTCGCCGTCAGGCCGCAACCGGCTGACCTTCGGGGGCTGCGGCGCGGGGCAGGTCCCGACGGAGGATCGCTACAGACTTGGATGCAGCCGCAACCGGGCGTGCCGCGCGTCCCCTCGGGCATCCGTGCTCCCGGGCCTCCGCGCCTTCGACGGTTGCGCCCCCGCAGGGGGCGCCCCGGGCGCCGCCCTCCGGGCGGCGCAACC
>JACXUS010000365.1 GCA_014763785.1 Sphingomonadales bacterium
CGGCACGACCCCAAGGCGCGACCGGGCAAGTGCCGGGTCGCGGCTGGCGGTCGGTCTTTTACACGGGCACAAGGACACGGGCACAAGGACACAGGCCCAAGGACGCGGGCGCAAGCGGGGCGTTGCGTACGTATCCCGCTCAGCCCGCAGCCCCCTCAGCCCTCAGCCCTCAGCCCCCTCAGGAGGCGAGCCGCAGGTCGTAGTCGGTCGCGGACTCGACGGTGAAAACCGCGGTTTCACTGCGCAGATCGCCCGCCAGCCCGCGCAGCGTGGTGACCGCGGCCGAGGTTTCCTCGAACATCGCGGCATTCTGCTGCGTGACCCGGTCGAGGTCGTTCACCGCAATATTGATCTCGACCAGACCCGCCGACTGCTCATCGGCCGACGAGGCAATCGCGCGCACCAGATCCTCGACGCGCCGCACCAACTCGTCGATCGCCGACAGCTCCTTGCCCGAACGATCGACCAGCGACACCCCATCCTTGACCTGCTGCACCGAGGTCGTGATCAGCTGCGCGATCTCGCGCGCGGCCTCCGAAGACCGTTGCGCCAGCGCGCGCACCTCGGAGGCGACGACCGCGAAGCCGCGCCCGGCTTCGCCCGCCCGCGCCGCCTCGACCCCCGCGTTCAGCGCCAGCAGGTTGGTCTGGAAGGCGATATCGTCGATCACGCTGGTGATGCTCGAGATCCGATCCGAGCTCGACGCAATCTCGTTCATCGCGCTGATCGCCTGTTCGACCACCCGGCGCCCGGCCTCGGAGCGGTCCCGCGCCCGCGAGACCGTCGAGGTCGCCTCGCGCGCGCCGCCATTGGCGCTGTCCACCGCCGCCGTCAGCTGATTGAGCGCCGCGGCGGTTTCCTCAAGCGAGGCGGCCTGCGTTTCGGTGCGGCGCCCCAGATCATGCGCGGTCGTCTCGATCATCTCGACCTCGCCCGAGATCACCCGCGCGCTTTCGGCAATCGTCGAGATCAAGCGCGCCATCCGTTCCATCGCGCCGTTGAAATCGACCCGCAGGTTTTCCAGCTCGCCCGGCATCGCCTCGGTCAGTCGCACGCTCAGATCGCCCTGCGCCAGTCGCTGGACCGCCGCCTGAAACTGCTGCACGGCGCGTTTGCGGGCGGTGATGTCGGTGGCGAACTTCACCACCTTGTAGGGGACGCCGCGGGCATCGAGGATCGGGTTATAGGTCGCCTGAATCCAGACCTCTGCGCCGGATTTCGTGACCCGGCAATATTCGGCCTCCTGATACTCGCCGCGCGCAAGCCTCGCCCAGAATTCGGCGTAATCGGGGCTTCCGCGTTCGGCCTGGCGCACGAAGATCGAGTGGTGCCGGCCGGTGATTTCGGACAGCTCATAGCCCATGACGTTCAGGAAATTCGCATTCGCGGTCAGGATATTACCCTCGGTGTCGAATTCGATCACCGCCTGCGAGCGGTCCAGCGCGGCGATCTGGCCCCGCAGGTCCAGCGATGCGCGCTTGCTCTGGGTGATATCGGTGGCAAATTTGACGACAGCGACGATCGTGCCATCGACGCCATAGACCGGGTTGTAGTTGGCCTGCAGCCACAGCTCGCGCCCGCCCTTGCCGATGCGCAGGAATTCGCCGCCCTTGATGCGGCCGGCGCGCAGATCGGCCCAGAAGGCCTCATAGGCCGGGCCCGTCCCCTCGCCCGGCGGCATGAAGATGCGATGGTGTTTGCCGGCGATTTCCTCGAGACGATAGCCCGTCGCCTCCAGAAATAAGGCGTTGGCGGTGACGACCGTGCCGTCGGGCCGGAATTCGATCACCGCATTCGAGCGGCCAATCGCCTCGACGCAGCTTTCGGCACGTTTCGCAGCCTCGGTTTGCGCGGTCACGTCGGCTGCGAATTTCACGACGCCGGTCACTTCGCCCCCGGGGGCGACGAGCGGCACATAGGACGCCTCGATATGGACGGTCTTGCCGTCCTTGGCGCGGCGCGCGAAGGTGGCTTGCTGCGCCTGACCGGCGCGCAGGGCCGCCCAGAATTGCGCATAGCCCGGCCCCGCCGCCTCGGCGGGTGCGACGAACATCGCATGTTTGCGTCCGACGATCTCGGACAGCTCATAGCCCATCGTGCGGCAGAAGTTCTCATTCGCATCGAGGATCTCGCCCTCGGGGTCGAACCAGATCATTGCCAGCGCCGAGCGCCCGGCCTTCAGGGTGAGCAGATCGCGGGGCGGGGTCGGGGGCGTCGAACGAAAAAACATCACATACCTTTCTTGCAGCGCCCGGCCATCTAACAGGCTGCTGAAATAGTCCCTCCTCGACAGCGGTTTGAGAACATGATTCACCCTCCGCACGATAACGGCGGAGGCTATGATGCGTGGGACGG
>JACXUS010000366.1 GCA_014763785.1 Sphingomonadales bacterium
GGCGGGGTGTCGGGCGCACGGCGCGGGCCATTCATGCTAGGATCGCGTCAAACCGCAGCGGGGAGGGTGGTGCGATGGGAGAGAGGATCACGGGTCTGGCGCTCATTCTGGCGGCGGCGCTCTGGGCCGGGCCGGGCGTTGCGCAAGAGGCGGTGGCGCCCGATCCGGCGGCGGGTGATGACCTTGCCGCGGCGGGCGATCTGAACCCCGAAGAGCTGACGCTGAACCGCGTGATGCGCGATGTGGCGCGGGGCGAGACCTCGATGACCAGCTGCGCGACCGGCTATTACATCACCAAATCGGGGCGTCACGGCATGGCGCGCGAGCTCTTCGAGCTCTGCGCCGAGCAGGGCTGGACCGGGGCGATGACCTGGATGAGCCAGCTCGACGACAACGGTCTGGGCGCGCCCGAGAACCCGGCGGCGGCGGCCGAATGGGACCGCCGCGCGGCCGAGGCCGGCGATCCGGTCGGGCAGTTCAACCACGGGCTTGACCTGATGCGCGGCCGCGGTGTCGCCCGCGATGTCGCCGCGGGCCGCGCGCTGGTCGATCAGGCGGCACGGGCGGGCCTGCCCGTGGCCAAGCGCCTGCAGGGCGCGGGTTATGATCTTGATGAGGTCACGCCCGATGCCGACAACTGGAAATATCTGCCGCAGGGCTAGGGCCCCGGCCTTTGCGTGATGCGGGCTGGACCGCGCGGGGCGCGCCGGTCTAGGCTTCTCCGACACGAACGGAGGGTTCCATGGTTTCCGGCTCTTGCCTCTGCGGCGCGGTCTCTTTTCAGATCGACGCGCCCCTTGATGACGCGACCGCCTGCCATTGCACGCAATGCCGCAAGCAGACCGGGCATTATCTTGTGTCGGCCGGGGTGCCGAAATCCGCGGTGACCCTGCAGGGTGCCGGGGATCTGGCGTGGTATCACGCCTCGGACAAGGCGCGGCGCGGGTTTTGCCGGGTCTGCGGCTCGACCCTCTTCTGGGAGCCGCTTGCGCGCGACCGGACATGGGTCGCGCTGGGGGCGATCGAGGCGCCCAGCGGTGCGCAGCTCGCGCGGCATATCTTCGTGGCCGACAAGGGCGATTATTACGATCTGACCGACGGGCTGCCGCAAAACCCGCAATAGCGCGCCCGCTTTACGACCAAGTCTACGACCAAGGTCGCAGGGGGCGGTTGATCGAGGTCAACCCATCGCCCCCCGGCGCGCGCCTAGATTGACCCTGCTTCGAACAGGAGACAGAGCCATGAAAGCCATCCTCACCCTTACCGCCGCCATCCTGGCCTGCGGCACGCTCGCCGCCCGGGCCGACACCTTCGACAAGGTCAAGGTCGAGGCCGGACGCCAGCTTTTCGACGCCGAATGCCACCGCTGCCACGCGGTCGATGCCGACAAGGCCAGCTATGGCCCGCTGCTCGAGGGCGTCGTCGGCCGCCGCGCGGGCAGCTTCGAGGGCTACCCCTATTCCCCGGCGCTGGCGGGCGCGGGCTTCGTCTGGACCCCGGGCGCGCTCAAGGCCTGGATGGAGGCCAATGACGCGCTGGTCCCGGGCACCAAGATGCGCCATGTCGGCATCGAGGATCCGACCGTGCAGGATTTCATCGTGAGCTATCTCACCTCGATCTCGGGCTGAGGCCCGGACCTGCGCCGCGGCGGCACCGGCCCCCCGCACAGGAGCGCCGCATAGGACCAAAGTCGCGGATTTTTGAAATCGCGGGTCATGGCAGCCTTTGGACAGGAGGATTTGCCATGACCCATTTTCTATCGTTAACGCGCGCGGCGGCGGTGGCCGCTGTCGCGGCTGCCCTGATCCCTGCGCCCGGGCCTGCACAGGCCGATGACTGGGGCGCGCTCGACCCCGAAGAGGGCGGGATCGTCGAACTCGCCCGTGCGCTGCGCGAGCGCCCCGAACGTGCGGGCTTTCTGTGCTGGGTGGTCTATGAGACCCAGAAGGGCGGCGCGGCCGAAAGCGCGCAGGCCTTCGCCGGGCTGCAGCTCTGTGCCGCGGCGGGCAATGCGCCCTCGATGATCCTGCTCGCGCAGGCCTATGAGCAGGGCCTTGGCACGGCCCCCGATGCCGCGCGCGCGACCTATTGGGTCAAGCAGGCCGCCGGGCAGGGTTATGCCACCGGCGCCTATCACTATGGGCTGGCGCTGCTCGAGGGGCGCGGCGTGCCGCGCGATCCGGGGCAGGCGTGGTTCTGGCTGAGCCGCTCCGCGCAGGGGGGCGATGGCGATGCCGCGCGCCTGCTGGCGCAATCGCCGCTGTTCTAGGGCGCCCGCGCCGGGTTGCCTCTGCCGGGGCCCCATGCGCCGGACAGGGGTGCCGGTCAGGGGCGCCGGACAGGGG
>JACXUS010000367.1 GCA_014763785.1 Sphingomonadales bacterium
GCCCCGCCCCTGCAGGGCGTCCAGACCGCCGACACCGTGATCATCGGCGGCGGACTGACCGGCCTCTCGGCGGCGCTGCATCTGGCGCGCGCGGGGCAAAAGGTGATCGTGCTCGAGGCGATGGCGGTCGGCTGGGGCGCCTCGGGGCGCAACAACGGGCAGGTGATCCCGACGATGACCGCGGCCGAGCCCGATCTGATCGTCGCGCGCTATGGCGAGGCGGGCGAGCGCTTTGCCCGGCTGATCGGCAATAGCGCCAGCGTGCTCTTTGCCCTGGTCAATGACGAGGGGATCGCCGCCGAGGCCGAGCAGACCGGCTGGTTTCAGCCCGCCCATTCGCCCGGCCGGGTGCAGCTGTCGCGGCGCCGGGTCGAGGCGTGGAACCGCTTCGGCTTTCCCGCGCGGCTCCTTGATCGCGAGGAAACCGCGGCGCTGCTCGGGTCGGAGTTCTGGTATGGCGGCATGCTCAATCCGACCGGCGGCCACGTCAACCCGCTGGCGCTGGCGCGCGGTCTGGCGGCGGCGGCCGAGCGGCATGGCGCGGTGATCCACGAGGCGAGCCCCGCCACCGGCTGGCAGCGCGACGCGAGCGGCTGGCTCGTGACCACTGACGCGGGCCGGGTGCGGGCGAAGAATTTCCTGCTCTGCACCAATGCCTATACCGGCGAGATCGTGCCGCGCCTTGCCCGCCGTCTGGCGCGCAGCATCGTGCCGGTCCTGTCGTGGCAGATGGCAACCCCGCCGATCACCGAGAACCTGCGCGCGACGATCCTGCCGGGGCGGCAGGCGGTCTCGGATACCCGCGGCGATCTGCGCTTCTTCCGCTATGACGCGCGCGGGCGGCTGATCACCGGCGGCGTGGTGATGGGCGCGCATGACGTGGCGCGCCGCGTCGCCCGCAAGGCTGCCGCCAATCTGGCCGAGGCCTTCCCGGCGCTGGGAATGCAACAGATGACCCATGTCTGGAGCGGCTATCTGGGCATGACCTGGGACCGCTTCCCGCGGGTCCACAACCTTGGCCCCGACGGCTGGGCGTGGATCGCCAGCAACGGCCGAGGCGTCGCGCTGGCCGTGTCGATGGGCCGCGAGATGGCCCGCGCCGTCTCGGGCGCCGAGATCGGCAGCCTCGCCCTGCCGGTGTCCGACCCCGCGCCGCTGCCGTTTCACGCCATCGCCCGGCGGGTCGCGCCGGGCTATCTGGCCTGGCTGCGCCGCCAGGACAAGATCGAGCTGAAATCCTGACCGACCGGAGGCCCCATGTCAGACCTGCCCATTCTTGAACGCCGCCGCATCGAGGCGCAGATCCTGCGCCATGTCCATGAGGTGCTCACCGACCGCCACGGTCAGGACGAAGCCGATGCCGTGATCGGCGCCGCGGTCAGCCGCTCGGCCATCGAACAGGGCCGCGGCTTTGCCGAGGCGCTGGGTCACACGCCCGGTTTCGCGGATTTCGCGGCGATCCTGCCGAACTGGACCCGCGACGATGCGCTGCAGATCGAGATGCTGGAGACCTCGGCCGAGCGGTTCGAGTTCAACGTGCGGCGCTGCCGCTATGCGGAGATGTATCACGAGATGGGCCTTGGCCGGATCGGGCATCTGCTGTCGTGCAACCGCGATGGCGATTTCTGCATCGGCTACAACCCGCAGATGCAGATGACCCGCAGCCAGACCATCATGGGCGGCGCCAGCCATTGCGATTTCCGCTATCGGATGGCGCCCGATGCGGATCCCGGGACAGATGGGGGGGCCGCGTGATGGCCATCGAAAACTGGCTCTCCGCGCATCTCGACCAGCTGATCGCGCTGCGCCGCGCGCTGCATGCCGAGCCCGAGCTGCTCTATGATCTGCCGCGCACCGCGGCGCGGATTGCGGCGGCGCTGCGGGCGGCGGGCTGCGACGAGGTGGTCGAGGGGATCGGCGGCACCGGGGTGGTGGCGGTGATCCACGGCCAGAGCGACAGCCGCGGGCGCAGGATCGGCCTGCGCGCCGATATGGACGCGCTGCCCATCCACGAGGCCAGCGGCAAGCCCTGGGCCTCGCGCAGCCCGGGCAAGATGCATGCCTGCGGCCATGACGGGCACTGCGCGATGCTGCTTGGGGCCGCGGTCGGGCTGGCGCAGAGCCGCGCCTTTGACGGGCGGGTGGTGCTGATCTTCCAGCCCGCCGAAGAGGGCGGCGCGGGCGCCCGCGCGATGATCGAGGACGGGCTGCTGCAGCGCTGGCCGCTGGCCGAGGTCTATGGCATGCACAACCGCCCGAACCTCCCTGTGGTTGACTTCATCATCGCGCCGGGGCCGATCATGGGCTCGGTCGATATGTTCGAGATCGAG
>JACXUS010000368.1 GCA_014763785.1 Sphingomonadales bacterium
GCCTTATAGAGTTCACCCCGTGTCGGATGTTGCGGCGCGCAGGCGTTGAACACCTCACCCCAACTCCCCTGCCGGATGATTTCAGCGATCACGTGCACACAATCGTCGAGATGGATAAGGTTCACCGGATGAGCGGGACTCGTGATTTCCGTCATGCGCTGGATGAACTCCGCCGGATTGCGTCCAGGGCCGATCAGCCCACCGAAGCGCACCACCGTGGTGTTGAACGCAGACTCCGAACGCAGCATCTCCTCGACGTACATCAACGCCCGACCGGCGGGAGAGTCCGCTTCATCGGGATCGGCGGCATCCGCTTCGACCACCTCGCCCCGCTCGAGCACCACGATCCGGTCGGCATCGGCAATCGTCGAGAGCCGGTGCGCGATGGTGATCACCGTGCGCCCGCGGCCCATCGCCTTCAGGCTGTCCTGAATGTCGCGCTCGGTCTGGGTATCGAGCGCCGAGGTCGCCTCGTCCAGAAGCAGGATCGGCGGGTTCTTGAGCAGCGTGCGCGCAATACCCACCCGCTGTTTCTCGCCACCCGAAAGCTTCAGCCCCCGCTCGCCCACCGCCGTATCATAGCCCTCGGGCAGCGAGAGCACGAAATCGTGGATCTTCGCGGCCTTCGCGGCGGCGACGATCTCGGCCTCGGTCGCATCCGCCCGGCCATAGGCGATATTGTAGCGGATCGTATCGTTGAAGAGCACCGTATCCTGCGGCACCACGCCAATCGCATCATGCAGGCTTTGCTGCGTCACATCGCGAATATCCTGCCCGTCGATGCTGATCGCCCCGCCGGTCACATCATAGAACCGGAACAGCAGCCGCCCGATCGTCGATTTCCCCGAGCCCGAGGGCCCGACCAGCGCCACCGTCTGCCCCGCGGGCACCTCGAGCGAGATCCCCTTGAGGATCGGCCGCGCCGGGTCATAGGCGAAGTGCACCTCCTCGAACCGCAGCGCGCCGCCTTGCACTTTCAGAACATTCGCGCCCGGTTTGTCGGTGATTTCGGCCGGTTGATACAACAAATCGAACATTTCGCCCATATCGACCAGCGCCTGACGGATCTCGCGGTAAACCGTGCCGAGGAAGCCCAAGGGCATGGTGATCTGGATCATATAGGCCTGCACCATGACGAAATCGCCCACCGTCAGCTGCCCCGCCTGCACGCCCAGCGCCGCCAGCACCATCACCGCGACAAGGCCCGTGGTGATGATCAGCGCCTGCCCGGCGTTCAGCACGGCGAGCGACTGGCCGGTTTTCACCGCCATCTTCTCATAGCCCTCCATCGAGGCGTCATAGCGCGCGGCCTCGCGGGTCTCGGCGCCGAAATATTTCACCGTCTCGAAGTTCAGAAGGCTGTCGATCGCCTTCTGGTTGGCGGCCGTATCGGCATCGTTCATCTGGCGCCGGATCGCCACGCGCCATTCGGTCACCTTGAAGGTGAAGGTGACATAGGCCCAGATCGTGACCACCACGATCGCCGCATAGCGCCAGTCGAAGAGCACCGTGAACAGCACCGCGACCATCGACAGCTCCAGAATGAGCGGGCCGACCGAAAACAGCATGAAGCGCAGCAGGAAATCGACGCCCTTCACGCCGCGCTCGATGATCCGGCTGAGGCCCCCGGTCTTGCGGGTGATGTGATAGCGCATCGAGAGGCGGTGGATATGCTCGAAGGTTTCCAGCGCCAGACGCCGCAGCGCGCGCTGGCCCACCCGCACGAAGACCGCATCGCGCAGCTCTCCAAACGCGACCGTCATCAGCCGCGCCATCCCGTAGGCAATCGTCAGCGCCACCGCGCCCAGCGGCAAAAGCCAGCCCTCGGCGCGCGCCTCGCCCGCAAGGCTGTCCACGGCGGCCTTATACAGGAACGGCGTCGAGACCGAGATGAGCTTCGCCGCGACCAGCGCCAAAAGCGCCAGCACCACGCGGCGCTTCACCCATGACTGCCCCTCGGGCCAGAGATAGGGCGCGACCTGACGGATGGTGCGCCAGCCGCGGGCGCGTTCCGAGCGGTCGGGCTTGCCGGAGGTGGTGATCTGCGAGGGCGGCATCGGGGGTCTCCGGCGGAGGGCGCGGCGGGCGCGGGCCCGGGCGCGGCAGGTTTGGATGGCGGGATCGGGGCGGCAGCGCCTCGGGCAGCCGCCTCCGCGCCCAGACATAGGGCCTGTGGCGGCAGAGTCCAGCCCCGCGCGCCCCGCCGGCCACTGCGGCGGCCCGCGGCCCGGCCCGTTCGGGCGCCTATTCGGGCGCCTATTCGGGCAGGGTGAAGACCTGACCGGGATAGATCTTGTC
>JACXUS010000369.1 GCA_014763785.1 Sphingomonadales bacterium
GGCTCGGCGCGGCCTCGAAACGCGCGCGCAGCCGCTTCGCGCTGGCGGGGGCGGCGGCGGCTTTGCCCGCGGGGGACTGGCATCTGGCGGGCGATCCGGGCGATGCGGAGGAGGCCGCGCTCGGCTGGCTTTTCGAGGGCTATCGCTTCGATCGCTATGCGCCCAATCCGGCGCCGGCCGCGCGGCTCGTCTGCCCTGAGGGGCTCGACCCGGCCCGGCTCGAGGCGATTGCCGAGGGCGAGGCGCTGACCCGCGATCTGATCAATACCCCCGCCAATGACATGGGCCCGGCCGAGCTGGAGGCCGCCGCGCGGGGCCTTGCCGCGCGCCATGGCGCGCAGGTCACGGTGATCGCGGGCGAGGACCTCTTGGCGCAAGGCTATCCGCTGATCCATGCGGTGGGGCGCGCCAGCCCCCGCGCGCCGCGGCTGATCGACCTGCGCTGGGGCCCCGAGAGCGCGCCCGAGCTGACCTTGGTCGGCAAGGGGGTCTGTTTCGATACCGGTGGGCTCGATCTGAAACCGGCCTCGTCGATGGGGCTGATGAAGAAGGATATGGGCGGGGCGGCGACGGTGCTGGGCCTTGCGCATATGATCATGGCGCTGGGGCTTTGCCTGCGGCTGCGCGTGCTGATCCCGGCGGTGGAAAACGCGGTGGCGGGCGATGCCTTCCGGCCGCAGGATATCCTGACCTCGCGCAAGGGGCTGAGCGTCGAGATCAACAACACCGATGCCGAGGGGCGGCTGGTGCTGGCCGATGCGCTGGCCGCGGCGGATGAGGATTGCCCCGATCTGATCCTGTGCATGGCGACTCTGACCGGGGCGGCGCGAGTGGCGCTGGGCCCCGATCTGCCGCCCTTCTACACCGATGACGAGGCGCTCGCCGCGGCGCTGGCCTCGGGGGCGGCGCAGGCGGCCGATCCGCTCTGGCGGATGCCGCTCTGGGCGCCCTATGAGGCGCTGATCGAGCCCGGCATCGCCGATCTCGACAATGCGCCCTCGGGCGGCATGGCGGGGTCGATTACCGCCGCGCTCTTCCTGCGCCGCTTCGTGACCGAGACCGAGCGGTTTGCGCATTTCGACATCTACGGCTGGCAGCCGGTAGCAAAACCCGGGCGCCCCAAGGGCGGCGTGGGCCAAGGCGCGCGCGCCATCCTTGCCGCGCTGCCCGGGGTGCTCGGGCTATGAGCGACCGGCGCCTGACCCCGTTTTCGGGCCGTGTCGCGCTGGAGGCCCTGCGCGGCACGGTTGAGGCCCCGGCCTATACCGCGGGCGAGGCGGCGCGCATCGCCGTGCCGGTCGCCGATCTTTGCCCCGCGCCGGGGGCGTTGCGCGACCGGCAGGTGATCTTCGGCGCCGCGGTCACGGTGATCGACCGGCGGGGTGCGCAGGCTTTCGTGCAGGCGGCGGCGGATGGCTATTGCGGCTGGGTCGCGGCGGGGGCGCTCGGCGCGCCGCAGGTGGCCACCCATCGCGTGGCCGCGCCCGCGACCCATGTCTATGCCGAAGCCTCGATCAAGCGCGGCGAGGGGATGCGGCTTTCCTGCGGGTCGCGCGTTGCGGTTCTGGCCGAGGAGGGCAAATTCGCCCGCACGGCCGAAGGCTTCATTCCCCGGGTGCATCTGGCGCCGCTCGATGCCCCGGTGCCCGATCCGGTCGCGGTGGCCGAGGCGCTGCTTGGCACGCCCTATCTCTGGGGCGGCAACAGCCGCGACGGGATCGACTGCTCGGGCCTCGTGCAGCTGGCGTTTCAGGCCGCCGGGCGCGCCTGTCCGGGCGATAGCGACCTGCAGCGCGCGGCCTTTGGCGCGCCCCAGCCCGAGGGCACGGCGCCCCGGCGCGGCGATCTGATGTTCTGGCCGGGGCATGTGGCGCTGGTGGTCGATGAGGCGCAGCTGATCCATGCCAATGGCCATACGATGAGCGTGGCCTATGAGGGGATCGCGGCCTGTCTGGCGCGGATCGAGGCGGCGGGCGAGGGGCCGTTTCAGGGGCTGCGGCGGCCCGGCTGAGGCGGCTCAGTCCACCGGGCGGATCAGCTTGCGCTCCAGCACCCGCAGCACGGTCGGCAGATCGGGACCGCGCTTGAGCACCTGCCCCTCCATCCCGATCACCGCATAAAGCCCCTGCTTTTGCCGCAGCGCCGGGCGCTTCTCGATCCGATAGAGCGGGTTTTCTGCCGCGCGCCGGAAGATCGAGAAAACCGCGACATCGCGCAGGAAGCTCATCGCATAGTCGCGCCATTCCCCGGCCGCGACCATCCGCCCGTAGAGCGACAGGATCACCCCAAGCT
>JACXUS010000370.1 GCA_014763785.1 Sphingomonadales bacterium
GGCCAAAGCAAAGGGCCGCGCCCTTGCAGGCACGGCCCCTGATCCCGCTGGATCGGCAGATCTTACTTGATCTTGCCTTCCTTGTATTCGACGTGCTTGCGGACGACCGGATCGTATTTGTTCACGGTCATCTTTTCAGTCATGGTGCGGGCATTCTTCTTGGTCACATAGAAGTGCCCGGTGCCCGCCGTCGAGTTCAGACGGATCTTGATCGTCGTCGGCTTCGCCATTTTCTGTCTCCTAGAGTCGGGCCGCCTGCGATCAGGCGGGCCCGCGAAATCCTTGAGACCCGCCTTTTAGTCAGGTGGCCCCCGGAGTCAACAGCAAAGGCGGGGCGGGACGCAAATTTTCGCGCCCGCCCGCGCGGGCCCGTGCACCGGCGCCGGGCTCAGACCAGCGGCTTGCCCATCGCGGCGTGGATCTCGGCGACTTTTGCCGTCTCGAGCCCCATCGCCGCGGCGAGGTTCGCCAGATACTGCCGCTCGGCCTCGGTATCGACGGTGATCGCCATCAGCGCGGCCGAATAGACCTGCGCCTTGGCGCTGTCGCCCGCAGCGGCCGCGAGCGAGGCCACGTCGATCGGCGCGGCAAGTTCCGCCTCGACGAAGGCGATCTCGTCTTCGGTCGCATCCGAGAGGTGATCCATGATCTTGGCGCGTTCCTCGGCGTCGATCTCGCCATCGGCCTTGGCGGCCTGAATCATCGCGCGGATCATCATCTTGGCGTTTTCTTCCATCATCGCATTGACCGGCGTGCCCGAGGTCACCGCGCCCAGCATGTCGCCAAGACCCTTGGCCCCGGCGCTGGCCGCCCCGGTCATCGCGGTCATCAGATTGCCAAGGCCGGCTTCGGTCGCCTCGGTCGCATCGGCGGCTTGCGTGCCGAATTTGGCGAACATGTCGCGGACCGTGTCCTTGCCGCCGGGCACGCCCATCTTGGCGGCCATATCGCCCATCTGATCGGCGATGCCGCCGGGCTGACCGGCGCCGCGCAGCGCGCCCTTCATGCCCTCGAGCCCGCCCATCTTGCGGAACTTGTCGACGCCGCGGGCGGCGGCGAACCCGACGG
Organism: Sphingomonadales bacterium; assembly: GCA_014763785.1. Taxonomy (GTDB): domain Bacteria; phylum Pseudomonadota; class Alphaproteobacteria; order Rhodobacterales; family Rhodobacteraceae; genus Rhodobacter. The sequence continues at coordinate 1,069 of JACXUS010000370.1, forward strand.
CCAGCGTGGCCAGTGTCTTCACGAAACTCATGACATACTCCTCGGATGGTTTGCGCGATCATACTGCGCGGATTGTAACGGTGGGCCAACGGTTTTCCGGTGATTTCCGGCGGGGCCCGGGGTCTGCGCCCGGCGCCCAACCGGATCGGCGCGGGTCACAGGTCGGCAATCACCTGCCCGAGCAGCAGCCGCACCTGTTCTGCGACGCCTGCAAGGCCGGGGTTCTCGACCGCCTGCAACGAGGCGATCGGATCGACGGCCGAGACCTCGACCCCGCCCTCGACCGCGCGCAGGATCACATTGCAGGGCAGCATCGAGCCGATCTTCTGGTCATGGCTGAGCGCTTCCCAGGCGAATTGCGGCTGGCAGGCGCCGAGGATGCGATAGGGCATCATCTCGCGGCCGAGCTTCTTGTGCATCGTCGCGGCCACGTCGATTTCGGTCAGCACGCCAAGGCCATGCGCGGCCAGTGCGGCGCGGGTGCGGGCCTCGGCTTCCTGCATCGTGACCCCGGTCAGGGTCCGGTCGATCGTATAGCTCATCTGGCAGTCCTCCCGGCATGATGGCCGCACCCCATGGTGACCTGTGCGGGGGCGGCGTCAAGCGTGACCTTGCCGCGGCCAATGGCCGCGTGGGGGGAGACGATGCGCGGAGGGCCTGTAAGCCGGATTCTGTCCGGGGGCTTGCGCCCCCTGGATGGCCATTCCTCTGGTCCGGCAGTTGCCTGCCGTCTCTAGCCGCCAACCCGGACCGCTCGGGGCGAAGCTCCCCTGCCGGCCCGTTTCCGGGCGCGGCGCGCGGTCCCTATTCGGCGTTGCTCCCGGTGGGGCTTGCCATGCCGGTCCGGTTGCCCGTCCCGCGGTGGGCTCTTACCCCACCGTTTCACCCTTGCCCCCGGCCTGCGGGGGCGGTCTCTTCTCTGTGGCGCTTTCCGTCGGGTTGCCCCGCCCGGGCGTTACCCGGCACCGTCGCTTCAGGGAGTCCGGACTTTCCTCGGACACCCAGCTGTCCACTTGCGCGGAGCTATGGGCGCCCGCGGCCATCCAGCCCTCCGCGCGCGGCCTCTCTACGCCGCGCAGGGGCGCGCGGTCAATGCCGGTTGCGCTTGGGGCGGGCGGCGCGGAGGGGCGCTGCCCCTCTTGCCCGTGCCGGGCAATTCACCCCGGGATATTTTTGCACAGATGATGGGCAGGGGGCGGGGTGGCCGGCCCTCCGGGCCGGCCC
>JACXUS010000371.1 GCA_014763785.1 Sphingomonadales bacterium
GCTTGTAGCGGGCGAGGTGCTCGGCCGCATGAGCGGCGAGGGTGTCGGGGCTGGCGGGGCCGGTGAAGGCGAGCGCGATGATACTGGCCTCGGGGCCTGCGGGGATCTCGACCGCGGCGACCTCGCCCGCGCCGGGGGCCTCGGCCATCACGGTTTCCACCTCGAGCGGGCTCACCCGGAAGCCGCCCGCGTTCATCATGTCGTCATCGCGCCCAAGATAGGCGATCGCGCCATCCTCGGCCATGGTGACCATATCGCCGGTGCGAAACCAGGTGCCATCGGGGGTGAAGCGGGCGGCGGTCTCGGCCTCGGCGCCCCAATAGCCCAGAAACAGCCCCGGGTCGCTGCGATGCACGGCGAGTTCCCCGGCCGCGCCGCGGGCGACCGGCGCCAGATCGGGCCCGAGCACGGCGATCTGGCGGCCCGCCTGCGGATAGCCCATCGTGCCGGGCGGCGCGGGGCGCGACGGCGCGCCGGAGATGAAGGTCGAGCATTCCGACATGCCGAGCGCCTCATAGATCTGCGTGCCGCTTGCGGCGTTCCAGCGCGCGCGGACGCTGGCCGGCATCGCCTCGCCCGCGCTTAACCCATGGCGCAGGCGGGGCAGGGCGAGCGTGTCGTGATGCTTGAGGATCTGCCGGTAAACCCCCGGGGCGGCAGCAAAAATCGTCGCATCGACGCGTTTGAGAAGCAGCGGCAGCTGCTCGGCCGCCACCCCCGGCGCCGGGATCAGCGCGGTGGCGCCAAGGCTCCAGGGATCCATCAGCCCGGTGCCCAGCGTATAGGTCCAGTTGAAGGCGCCCGCATGCAGGAGCCGGTCGGCCTCGGTCAGCCCATACCAGCCTTGGTGCATCATCTGCCGCGCCCAGATCGCGCGATGGGCGTGGCAAACAGCGCGCGGGCTGCCCGAGGTGCCCGAGGTGAAGACGATATAGGCCAGCCGGTCGGGGTCACCCATCGCGTAATCGCAAGGGTCAAGCGCCTCGAAGCCGCGCAAGGTCTCCTCGGGGATCACGCCGCGCGCGCCCTCGGGCAGGGCGACGCCTACGCCCGCAACGACGCCCGCCGGGTCGATCTGCGCGGCCATTTTCGTGATCTCGGGGGTGGTCAGCTGCGCCGAGGTCGGCACCGGCACGATGCCCACCGCAATCGCCCCCAGAAAGGCCACCGGGAATTCGGGCGTATTGCCGAGCCGCAGCAGGAGCCGGTCGCCCGGCGTGAGGCCTGCGCGCAAAAACCCCGTGCCCGCGCCACGCACCGCCGCCATCAGCCGGCCATAGGACCACCGCTCCGCCCCGCCCGGGCGCAGGATCTGCAGCGCGCTCTTGTCGGCCAGCCGCTCGGCATGGGCCAGCACATGGGCGGCCATGTTGAAACGGGACGGCGCGGCGGCCAGAGGGGCAGTGGCATGGACACAGAGCATGGTTTCAGCTACGCCGCGACGGGCAAGGATGCAAGCTGCGAGGGGGTTTTGCGCGATGGGCGAGATCGAACAGGCGAAGATCATCCGGATCGCGCGCGCGGGCAGCGCCGAGGAAACCTCGCCCGAGCCGGTCGATCTGGCGACACGGGTGCGCGATCTGCGGCGCGCGCGGGGCTGGACGCTGGAACAGGCGGCGCAGGCCATGGGGCTGGCGCGCTCGACGCTCTCGAAGATCGAGAACGGGCTGATGTCGCCGACCTATGACGCGCTGAAGAAGCTCGCCGTGGGGCTGGAGATTTCCGTGCCGCAGCTCTTCACCCCGCCCTCGAAGGCGCAGATCACCGCGCGGATGGCGGTGACGAAATCCGGCGAGGGCGTGGCGCATATCACCACGACCTATGAGCACGAGCTGCTGGCCGGGTCCTTGCGGGCCAAGCAGATGCTGCCCTATCGCGCCCGCATCCGCGCGCGCAGTTTCGAGGAATTCGACGGCTGGGTGCGCCATGACGGCGAGGAATTCCTCTATGTGCTGACCGGCATCGTGCGGCTTTATACCGAATTCTACGAGCCGGTGGAGCTCAAGCGCGGCGACAGCGCCTATTACGACGCGACGCAGGGGCATAATCTGATCTCGGTCAGCGCCGAGGATGCGACGGTGCTCTGGGTCACCTCGCTGACCTGAGCGCGCGTGTGGCTGGCGGGGCGAGGGGGCCGTCTGCCCCCTCCCGGGGCGGCCACGGGCCGCCCGTTCGACGCGGAAGCCGTCCACTGGACGGCTTCCGATCGCGTCTCACCCCCGAGGATATTTCGGCACTGTTGAGAGGGGGAGGGGCGCCCCCCAGTCTCAGCCCCCCAGTCTCAG
>JACXUS010000372.1 GCA_014763785.1 Sphingomonadales bacterium
GCATAGGCCAGATGCCCAAGGCCAAAGGCCGCCATCCCGGCCAGAAACGCCACCTCGCCGCGGCGCGAAAGCCAGAAATCCCCCAAAGCGCCAAGCGCCAGCCCCAGCGCGATCGCCCAGGGCGCGCCCAGCAGCGGCGCGGCCAGCACCAGCGCGGCCACCGAAGCGACCTTCAGCACGCTCTTCGCCCCCGAGGGCGCAGCCCCCGCAAAGCGGATCAGATAGACGAGCGCCAGCGCGCCCCCACCAAGGGTCAGGAAAACCGGGATCATCGCGCAACAGCAGCCGAAAATCGGCGCAAAATCAATCCCTCACCTCTGCCCGCGGCGCGCGCGCGATGCTAGGCTGCGTCCTGTTCCCCGGCGCTGCGCCGCAACCGACCGTGATCATAACCGATACCCGCGACGATCTGCCCTCCGACCCGCTGAACGAGCCCCGGCCCGAGACCCGCCCGCGCTGGCAGGTTCTGGCCGAACGGCTCGACGGGCGCGTCGGCGCGCATCTGCCCGAGCCGCTGCGCGCGCTGACCACGCTTGGCCGCGAGATCCCCGAGGTGGACACCTTCGCCATTGTCACCTTCGCGCCGGTGCCGCTTCTGATCCTGGGCGCGCTCTTTGGTGGCGTGCTGCCGTGGATCGCGCTCCTCTATATCACCGCGCTGATCTTCGCGCTCGATACGCTGATCGCCCGGGCCGCGCCGGATGCGCCCGAGGGCTCGGAATTTCCGGCGGCCGATACGCTTTCGGTGGCGCTGGCGGGGGCGCATTTCGTGGCGCTGCTGGCCGGTGTGGCGGCGGTCTCGGGGGCGACGGGCTTGGGCGCGGGCGCGCGGATCGCGCTTTTCCTGGGCTTTGGGCTCTTCTTCGGGCAGGTGTCGAACTCGAGCGCGCACGAGCTCATCCATCGCACGAGCAAGCCGTTGTTTCTGCTTGGGAAATGGGTCTATATCTCATTGCTCTTCGGGCATCACACCTCGGCGCACCGGCTGGTGCATCACCGCTTCGTGGCGACCCCGGATGACCCGAATTCGGCGCGCTTCGGCGAGGGGTTCTGGGTCTTCGCCCCGCGCGCCTGGGTGGGGTCCTTCATCGCGGGCTATGAGATGGAGCGCAACCTGCGCGCGCGCGCCGCGACGGGGCTCGCCGGGCGGATCGCCGCGCTGAACCCCTATGTCAGCTATACGCTCGGCGGGCTCTGGTTCATCGTGCTTTTCGGGCTGATCTTCGGCCTGCCGGGCGTTGCAGCTTATCTTGGCCTCTGCCTTTACGCACAGATCCAGCTCCTTCTGTCAGACTATGTGCAGCATTACGGGCTGGAGCGCGCCCGCCGCGACGAAGCCAGCTATGAGCCCGTCACCGCCGCGCATAGCTGGGATGCGGCCGCGCCGGTCTCAGCCCTCTGGATGCTGAACGCGCCGCGCCATTCCGACCATCACGCCCACCCGGGCCGCGTCTATCCGGCGCTGCAACTGGGCGATCTGGCCGCGCCGGGCCGCCCGGTCCTGCCGCGCAGCCTGCCCGCGATGGCGGTGCTGGCGCTGGTGCCGCCGCTCTGGCGCCGGGTGATGGATCGCCGGGTGCGGGCGCTGCGCGGCTGAGCGCCCCCCACCTCACGGCTCTTTGGGTTTCGCATCCGCAGCAACTCTGGCAGTCTGGCCCGGAACGACCGGAGCCCGCCATGACCCGCTTTCGCCTGCCCCTTCTCGCCGCCCTTCTGCTGGCCGCCCCCGCACTGGCCGCCCCCGCGCTTGCCCAAGAGGGCACACCCCTCGATGCGCAGGGGTTCGACGCGCGCACCCTCGGGCGCACGATCACCTATTCCGCGGGTGGCTTCGCCTATGGCACGGAACAATACCTGCCGGGGCAAAAGGTGCTCTGGGCCTTCGAGGGCGACCTGTGCAAGGAGGGCACCTGGTTTCAGGATGGCGAGTATATCTGCTTCGATTATCAGGATGAAAACGGGTTGCAGTGCTGGACCTTCTTTGACACGCCCGAGGGGCTGACGGCGCGGTTCCGCGGCGATCCGGCGTCCGAGCCGCTGGTCTCGCTGGTCGAAAGCCCGAAGCCGCTGGCGTGCCAGGGGCCGGATGTGGGCGCCTGAAGCCGGCGCCGGGTTTTTGAGTATTTTTGCCAAGAAGAAACACACGGGGTGCGCGGTGTGGTCCGGGCTTTTTGAGTATTTTTGCCAAGAAAAAGCAGGGGCGTGGCGGACCCTTGGTCTTCTTCTTGGTCTAAATACTCAAAATCCGACCGCAGGGCCCCAAGCCGCGCTCAGAACAGCGA
>JACXUS010000093.1 GCA_014763785.1 Sphingomonadales bacterium
GCCCGGGCGCGCAAGATCGAAACGGGGCGTGCGGTCATCGGTCTCTCATCACTCGGATCGGCGCGGCGCCGGGGAAACCGACGCGGCGAAGTTCATGAATGTCCAGGCTCCGGGCACGGGGGCGGCGCGGGGTCGCCATGGGCTGGCGCGCGTCCCCCCCGGGGATCGGAACAGCCGCCGCCAGAGAACACCTGCGGGACGGCGGGCCCAAGACACCGCGACCGACCCCCGAACTCCCCCAAGGACACGGCGCAAGACCGGCCCAACAGCCCCCTGCCCCTCAACAGTGCGCAAATATCCCGGGGGGAGGCGCAGCCGGGGGGCAGCGCCCCCCTCGCCCGCAGCCCCGGGCACATCCTCGCAAAACAGCCCCCGACGCAGGCCAAGGGGCAGGCCGCGCCCGGGGGCCAAGGCGCCCGGGCGCGGCCCCGGGCGCCGGGCCGCTTGCGGCCCGGCGCCCGCCCCCCAAACTCAGCCCGCGGTCTTGGCGAATTTCGCCAGGAGCTCGTCGGCCTCTTTCTGGATGATATCCAGCGCATCCTTCGGCGAGACCTCGCCCGAGAAGATCCGGTTGAACTCGCGCTCTTCGATCGAGCGGATCTGCGGGAAGAAGCCCATCCGATAGCCCTTGGTCCATTCGCCCGCGGGCAGCATCAGCTGCTTCACGCCGACCTCGGCCAGCGGGGTCGCCTCGTAATAGCCTTCGGATTTCGCCAGCTCATAGGCCGCGGTGGTGATCGGCACATAGCCGGTCGCCTGATGATAGAACTTCTGCACCTCGGGCGAGGTCAGGAAGCTGAAGAATTCCGCCGTGCAGGCGTTCTGATCGTCGGGCTTGCCCGCCATCGCGAAGAGCGCCGCGCCGCCGATGAAGCTCTGGGTGCCCTCGCCAAGCGCCGCCCAATAGGGCAGGAAATCGGCCGAGAAGGGCATCGTCGCGGTCTTCGACAGCCCACCGAAGCTGCCCGAAGACCCGATCCAGAAGGCCACCTTGCCCTCTTCGAAGGGCTTCTGGTTGTCCGACCAGCCCGCGCCATAGAAGCCATACCAGCCCTTGTCGGCCCAGTCCTTCAGCTTGTCGAACATCATCACGGTATTGGCGTCGTTGACGATGATCTGGGTGCCCTCGATCGCGTCATAGCCATTGCCATTGGTGGCGAATTGCTGGTTGTTGCGCGATTTGAAGTTCTCGACGAATTGCCAGGTCAGCTGCGAGGCCGACAGCGGAATATAGCCCGCCTCGACCAGCTTCGGCGCCACCGCCTCGAACTCTTCCCAGGTTTTCGGCGGCGTGACACCGGCCTTGGCCAGCGCCTCGGTGTTCACATACATGATCGGCGCCGAGGAGTTGAACGGCATGCCGACGAACTTGCCGCTGGCATCGGCATAGAAGTTGCGCACGCCGGGGATGAAATCCTCGCGCGCGAAGGGCTTTCCGGCGCCAAGGATCAGGTCCTCGGCCGGGATCGTCGCGCCCTTGGCGGCCATGATCGTGGCCGCGCCCGCGTCAAAGACCTGCAGGATGTTCGGCTGCTCGCCCGAACGGAAGGCCGCGATCCCCGAGGCCAGCGCCTCTTCATAGGTGCCCTTCGAGACCGGGGTCAGATGGCAGGCGCTCTGCGCCTCGTTGAACTTCTGGGCGATCTCGTTGATCACCTCGCCGTTGCGGCCGCCCATGCCGTGCCACCAGGTGATATCGGTCTGGGCAAGGGCCGGAAGGCCGGAAACGGAGAGCGCGAGCGCGGCGAAAGTGGTGGATTTGATCATGGCAAGCTCCTGCGATCAGTTCGGCAAGACCATGGCGCGCGGATGCGACAGCGGTCTGACATTCAAATGAAACCTGCGTGACGGTTCAAATGCGCATCAGGCGATCAGCACCACGCCGCCCGCCTGCGCCACCGCCTGCGCAAGCCGCTCGGGCAAGGGCCGGTCGCAGATCGCCAGATCCAGATCGCTCAGATGGCCGCCCCGGACATGCGCCGCGCGGCCGAATTTCGTGTGGTCAAGCAGCAGCACCGAGCGGCGGCAATTTCGCAAGATCGCCATCCGCGCCGCCACCTCGGCCTCGGTGAAATCCAGCAGCGTGCCATCCTCGGCCACCCCGCCCACGCCAAAGACCCCGAAATCGACCTGATAACGGGCGAAGAAGTCCTCGACCTGGGGCCCGAGGATATCGCGGTCGCCCGCCCGCACCGTGCCGCCGGGCACCATCACCTGCCAGCCCTCGCGGTCGCAGGCGAAAAGCGCGATGTTGAGGTTATTGGTGATCAGAGTCACATCGCTTTGCTCGGCCAGCGCGCGGATCGCCACCTCGGGCGTGGTGCCTATCGAGACCGAGAGCGAGGCGCCCGAGGGCACGATCTGCGCAAACCGCGCCCCGATCGCATCCTTGGCGCCCTGATTGAGGCCGCGCCGCGAGGCGTAGAGCAGGTTCTCGGCCCCCGGCAGCTGCACCCCGCCATGCACCCGCCGCAACAGCCCCGCCGCGCAAAGCTCGTTCACATCGCGCCGGATCGTCTGCGGCGAGACCGCGTAATGTGCCGCCAGCGCCTCGATCGTGGTCCGCCCCGTGCCCCCGAGCCGGTCGAGAATCGCGCGCTGGCGCTCGGAGAATCGCGCGTCCATCGCCCTATCCTTGCCCGCTGGTCCTGCCTCCCCGACCTCGGGCATTCATGTGAAACCCATGTTGCGTTCAGGTGAAACCTGAATGACGGCCGCAGGTGGAAAACCCGCGCGGCGCCCTCGCTTTCCGCTACGTCACCAATCGTCAACCCCATGAAATCCCGGGTAAATTCAGCCGAAAGCCCGGACAGGCGGAGGGGAAATGGCGCAGCTCATGTTGATTGCCGAAACCGATGAGACGCATCGGATCGTCGCGCTCTGGCAGGCCGGGGGCGGGCTGCGCAGCCCGCGCGCGATCACGGCGGCGCAGGCGCGCGCGCTGCTCGACCGGGCGCAGATCGAGGGCGCCTCGCGCGCCGCGGTCGAGGATTGGATCGCCAGCCAGCTGGCGCGTTGAACCAAAGCCAAAGGGCCGCCCGGATCGGACGGCCCCCTGTCGGATGTCTGACGCCTCAGGCCGCTTTGCGGCGCATCCGGCGGATCAGGCCAAGCCCCCCGACCCCCGCCAGCAACAGCGGCAGGCTGGCCGGCAGCGGCACCGCGGGCAGCGCCTCGATATCAAGCGCGCTGTAGCGGATGCCCTGCTGGCTGTTGTTATAGAAGCCAAACGTCCCGCTGGAGAAGCTGCCGCCAAGGTCGAATTGCAGCACGTCATTGACCCAGACCTTCACCCGGTCGGCGGTATAGGTCACGTCAAACCCATAGGTTGCGCCGACAGCCCAGCCGGTCGAGCCCAGCGTCGCGGCGCGGGCAAGCTCGTCCACCCCGCCCGAATGCGTCCAGTACTCGTTGGAAATGACCGGATCGCCGACCTGCGACAGCGCGAGGCCGCGCAGCGCCTGACCGGCCCCGACGATCTGCGAGCCCCGTTTCCAGTCGATCAGCAGGTAATCGCTGCTGGCGGTGCCGGTCACCCCGCCCGGATCGAACCCCAGCACGAAGCCGAAGAAATCGTCATCGGTGCCATAGGCATTGGTCACGGTGATATCGAAGCTGATCTGGCTGCCCAGCACATCGCCGCCGCCGGTCAGCACCGAGGGATAGCCGTTCCCGGTATAGGTCGCCGAAGCGCCCCCGGCGGCAATCAACCAGAAATTGGCCTGATTGCTGAAGGTATCCGCCGTCCAGCCGGTCAGCGACACCGGCGCGGCCTGCGCGGCCCCGCTCGTCACGCCCGCCGCCACCAGGGCCGCCGCCCCCAGACGCCAGATGGCGCCCCTTCCAAGGCCAATGGCCCCCGTCAAAATGCTCATCTGTTCCCCCAGAGAGATTGCTTTCGTCGAGATTATGCCCTGCAGGGCCTGAAATCTCTTTTCGGTTAACACAAGATCACGGGCGCGTGACCTGTCTTTTCGGACAGGTCACGCGCGGGGGCGGCGTTTTCGTTTCCGCAAGGGAAACAAAAACGCCGCCCCTGCCCCGACTGTTGCGCATCTCTTGCATCCGGCGGGAACGGCCCCGGCCGCATGAGAAAACCGCGCCCGGGGGCGCGGTTTTCGGGTCTTTCGGCCGGGCCCGGGGGCCCTGCGGCGTCGATTACTCGTCGTCGCCCGCCGCGGCGCCAACCTCGTCGAAGAGCTCGGCGATCTCGAATTCGGCGGCAGCTTCCGCTTCGGCCGCGAGTTCCTGGATCGACTTGCCCGAGGCTTGCAGTTCGGCTTCCTCGACCGAGCGCGCGACGTTCAGAACGATCGTCACATCGACTTCGGGGTGCAGACGGACATGCAGCTCGTGCAGGCCCAGATCCTTGATCGGGGCTTTCAGCGCGACCTGTTTCTTGTCGACCGAGAAGCCCGCCGCGGTGGCGGCTTCGGCGGCGTCACGGGGCGTGACCGAACCGTAAAGCGCGCCGGCATCCGAGGCCGAGCGAATCACGATGAACACCTGACCGTCGAGCTTCGCGGCCAGCGATTCCGCTTCGGCCTTGGTCTCGAGGTTGCGCGCTTCGAGCTGCGCCTTGCGGGCTTCGAACGAGGCGATGTTCGCCGCGTTGGCGCGCAGCGCCTTGCCCTGCGGCAGCAGGAAGTTGCGGGCGTAGCCGTCCTTGACGTTCACGACTTCGCCCATCTGGCCGAGCTTGGCCACGCGTTCCAGCAGAATGACTTGCATGGGACTGGCTCCTTACTTCACGGCATAGGGCAGCAGGGCGAGGAAGCGGGCGCGTTTGATGGCACGGGCCAGTTCACGCTGCTTCTTGGCCGAGACCGCGGTGATGCGGGCGGGGACGATCTTGCCGCGTTCGCTGATATAGCGCTGCAGCAGACGGACGTCCTTGTAGTCGATCTTCGGCGCGTTCTCACCCGAGAACGGGCAGACCTTGCGACGGCGGAAAAACGGTTTGTTCGCCATGGGTTAGCTCCTCTCGATCAACGGCGTTCGCGGCGCTCGGGGCGCGGGCCGCGGTCATCACGCGAGCCGCGATCTTCGCGGTCGTCACGTTTTTGCATCTGAACCGAGGGGCCTTCCTCATGGGCGTCGACCTTGATGGTCAGCACGCGCATGACATCGTCATGCAGGCGGGCGAGGCGCTCCATTTCCTGAACGGCGGCCGAGGGCGCGTCCGATTTCAGGAAGGCATAGTGGCCCTTGCGGTTCTTGTTGATCTTGTAGGCCATGGTCTTCACGCCCCAGTATTCGGACTCGACGACCTTGCCGCCGTTATCCGAAAGGACCGTGGAGAAATGTTCGACAAGGCCTTCGGCCTGCGCGTTGGACAGATCCTGACGCGCGATGAGGACATGCTCGTAAAGCGGCATGCGTGCTCCTATCGTCTCTGGGCGGCTTCATAGGTGGGCCGAAACTTCCGCGCCCCACCACGAGAGGCTCCGCCGGGTCACATGATTTGCGGAAGTCCGCGCCTTATAGGCCAAGGGGCGCGGGATGCAAGGGAAATCGGGGGGCCAGAACAGGGGCCGCGCAGGCCGCCCGTGGGCCCGGCCCACGGGCGGCCTGCGCGGGTCGGCGGGCTCAGCCCGCCGAAACCTCCTGCCCGATCGCCTGCATCGCCTGCGCGCCGATCTCGAAGCTCTTCAGCCGCGCGGCATGGTCATGGATATGGCCGGTCAGGATCACCTCGTCGGGCTGATGCCGGGCGATCAGCGCGGCGAGCTGGTCGCGCACCTGCGCCCGGCCGCCCACCGCGGTGATGCGCAGCTGACGCTCGGCCAGCGCGATCTCGGCTGGTGTGGCGATGGTGGACAGATCCGCCACCGGCGGCGGCAGCGGCCCGGTCTCGCCGCGGCGCATGCCGATGAAGCGCGCGAGCATCGAGGAGCGCAGCAGATGCGCCTCGGCCGCGGTTTCGGCGGCAAACAGGTTCACCGCCAGCATGAAGCGCGGCGCCGGTGTCACGCCGGGGCGAAAGCGCGTGCGGTAAATCTCGCGCGCCTCGTCGAGCGCATCGGGCGCGAAATGGCTGGCGAAGGCATAGGGCAGCCCCAGATAGGCCGCGAGCTGCGCCCCAAAGAGCGAGGATCCCAGCATCCAGACCGGCACATGTGTGCCCTGCCCCGGCACCGCGCGCACCCGCTGGCCGGGCTGCTCATCGCCCAGAAACCCCATCAGCTCGACCACATCCTCGGGGAAGCGGTCGGCGTTCAGCACGCCCCGGCGCAGCGCCTGCGCGGTCTCGGCATCGGTGCCCGGCGCGCGCCCCACGCCAAGGTCGATCCGCCCGGGGTAAAGCGTGGCCAGCGTGCCGAAGGCCTCAGCCACCTGCAAAGGCGCGTGGTTGGGCAGCATGATGCCGCCTGCGCCCACGCGGATCGTCGCGGTCTGCCCCGCGACATGGCCGATCAGCACGGCCGTCGCGGCCGAGGCGATGCCGGTCGCGTTATGATGCTCGGCCAGCCAGAAGCGGTGAAACCCGAGCGCCTCGGCATGGCGGGCGAGCGACACGGTATTGGCCAGCGCCTGGGCCACAGTGGCGCCCTCGGGCACCGGCGACAGATCGAGAAGCGAATAGGGGATCATCGGGGCTCCTTTTGCCCTGATCTAAGGCGCGCGGCCCCGCTGTCACCCCCGCGCGGGCGCTTTCGCAGCCCCCGTTCGCCCGGCGAGCACGATCCCGGCAAGGATCAGCGCAAAGCCCACCGCATGGTAAAGGTGCAAAGGCTCGCCCAGAAAGATCATCGACAGCACCGCGCCATAGACCGGCAGCAGGTGGATGAACTGCCCGACCCGCGCGGGCCCCGCCAGCGCCACCCCCTTCATATAGAGCAGCGTCGCCAGTACCGAGGGCACAACCCCCACATAGGCCATCGCCGCCAGCGCACCGGGCGAAAAGCTCGGCACCCGGCCCGCGGAAATCTCCCAGATCAGGAAGGGCAGCAAAAGCACGGTGGTGATCCCCGAATGCACCGTCAAAAGGCCCAGCCGGTTGATCTGTGGCGGGATCAGCGTCAGGCCGAGCGTATAGACCGCCCAGCACACCATCGCGAGAAAGATGATCAGATCGCCGCGCGAGAAATCGAGCGTGATGAGCCGCGCAGGCTCGCCATGCAGGATCACCGTCGTCACGCCCAGCGTCGAGATCGCGAGCCCCAGGATCTGAACCAGCGTCATGCCACGGCCCCAGAACAGCGCGCCAAGCACAAGGATCAGGGCCGGGGTGGTCGAATTCAGCAGCATCCCGTTGGTGGCGGTGGTGTATTGCAACCCGATATAGACGAGCGTGTTGAAGCCCGTCACCCCCGGCACGCCGATCCAGAGCACCGTAAACCAGTTCGCCCGATACCACGCCGCATCGCGGCGCACCGCGGCCCAGGCGAAGGGCAAAAGGCACAGGAAGGCGATGCCCCAGCGCGCGAAGGCCAGCGCGAAGGGCGGCACCTCGCCGCGCGCCGCGCGCGCGACGATGAAATTGCCCGCCCAGAACAAAGTGGGCAGCAGAAGCGCCGCCCAGAGCATCCCGTCAAATCCGCGCCTGAGTGTCCGCTGCATGGCCGTCTCCTCCTGCTCGCGCATCGGGTTTGGGGGAATTCCGGCGCCGGGGCAAGGGGAAAGGGGGCTTTGCTTGGCCAGCGACAGAGGGGGGCCCTGCCCCCCTGCCTCAGCCCACCAGCCGCGCCACCAGCCGGGCAAGCCGCGCCTTGGCCGCATCATAGGGCGGCATCAGCATCCCGAGCGCCGAGAAGCGATCCTCGATCACCGGGCGCTCGTGGCTGAAGGCGCGAAAGCCCCAAAGCCCATGCGCCGCGCCCAGTCCCGAATTCCCGATGCCGCCAAAGGGCAGGTTCAGGTGCAGATATTGCACGAGCGTCACATTGATCCCGACCGTCCCCGAGGACACCGCGCCGATCACCCGCTCGATCACCGCGCGGTCGCGCTCAAAGACATAAAGCGCAAGCGGCGTCTCGCCCGCGGCGATCTGGTCGAGCACCGGGTCAAGGTCATCATAGGCGATGACCGGCAGCACCGGGCCGAAGATTTCCTCGCGCGCGATGGCCATGCCCGCATCGGTGCGCAAAAGCACCGTGGGCGCGATCCGCAGGCTCTCGTCCTCCATCGCGCCGCCCTGCGCGAGCGTCGCGCCGCCCGCCAGCGCGCCCTCGATCAACCCTTTGAGGCGGGCGAAATGGCGCGCGTTGACGATCCGGGCGAGGCTCGCGCTGGCGATCGGGCGGCGCCCGTACATCTTGCCGATCTGGCGCTCGAGCTCGGCCAGAAAGCGGTCCTGCGAGGTGCGCGGGACGAAGACGTGATCGGGCGCGATGCAGGTCTGCCCGGCATTGGCGAACTTGCCCCAGGCCACCATCCGCGCGGCCCGCCGCATGTCGGCGCCCGGGCCGATGACGACGGGCGATTTGCCGCCAAGCTCCAACGTGACCGAGGCCAGCGTCTGCGCCGCCGCCGCCATCACCACGCGCCCGACCGCGGGCGAGCCGGTGAAGAAGATATGATCGAAGCGCTGCGCCAGAAGGTCGGTCGCGGTCTCGACCCCGCCCTCGGCCACCTGCACCAGATCGCCCGGCAGCGCCGCCGCCACGATCCGCGCGATCAGCGCAGAGCTTGCGGGCGCGAGCTCCGAGGGTTTCACCACCGCCCCGCAGCCCGCCGCCAGCGCCGAAACCAGCGGCCCCAGCGCCAGGCTGATCGGGTAGTTCCACGGCGCGATGATCAGCGCGGTGCCCTTCGGCTCGGGGCGGATCGCGGCGCGTGTGCCCAGCATCGCCAGCGTCGGGCGCACCCGGCGCAGCCGCATCCAGGATCGCAAATGGCGCCGGGCGTGGCGGATCTCGGCCAGCACCGGCAGGATCTCGGTCAGGCGGGTCTCGACCGCGGGCTTGCCGAGATCGGCGGCAAGGGCTGCGAGGATCTCCCCCTCATGGGCGCGCACCGCACGGCCGAGCGCGGCCAGCGCCGCATCCCGCGCCGCCCGGTCGAAGGCCGCGCGACGGCGGGCCTCGGCGGCCTTCACCCTGGTGAAGGCCCGGGCCGCGGGCCCCGCTTGCGGGGCCCGCGGCCCCTCCCCCGAACTCATGCCTGCACCACCACCTGACGCTGGGCCCCGAGCCCCTCGATGCCAAGCGTCATCACCTCGCCCGGCTGCAGGAAGCGCGGCGGTTTGCGGCCCATGCCGACCCCGGGCGGGGTGCCGGTGGTGATCACGTCACCCGGCTCAAGCGTCATGAACTGGCTCAGATAGCTGACCAGAAACGCCACGCCATAGACCATCGTCGCCGTCGTGCCGCGCTGCATCGCCGCGCCATCGACATCGAGCCACAGCGCCAGCGCCTGCGGATCGGGCACCTCATCGCGGGTCACGAGCCAGGGCCCGAGCGGCGCGAAGCTGTCGTGGCTCTTGCCCTTGACCCATTGCCCCGAGCGCTCGGCCTGAAAGGCGCGCTCCGATACATCGTTGCAGATCGTATAGCCCGCGACATGGGCCAGGGCCTCGGCCTCGCTCACATATTTCGCGCGGGCGCCGATGACCACGGCCAGCTCCACCTCCCAGTCGAGCTTCTCCGCGCCGCGCGGGCGCTCGACGGGGTCGTTCGGGCCGCAGATCGACGAGGTGGCCTTCATGAAGATCACCGGCTCGGGCGGCACCGCCATCCCCGCCTCGGCGGCATGATCGGCATAGTTCAGCCCCACCGCGATCAGCTTGCCGACCCGCGCGATGGGCGCGCCCAGCCGGGTATCGGCCGGGACCACCGGCAGATTTTCGGCATCCAAGCCAGAAAGCCGGACGATTTCCGCATCAGACAGCGCCGCGCCGTCAATATCGCGGATCTCGCCCGAGAGATCGCGGATCGTGCCATCCGCTGCGAGAAGCCCCGGCCGCTCGGCCCCCGCCTCACCCCAACGCAGTAATTTCATCGCCTGTCCCTCCCTGTTGCGCCGCCGCCTCGGCCGCGCGCTCTACCTCATCGGCCAAGGCCCGTTCCGCC
>JACXUS010000094.1 GCA_014763785.1 Sphingomonadales bacterium
GTCTTCGACACGGACCGCCGTGCCGGCCAGCCGACGATCGACATGGTCAGCCTCGGCTGCCCCAAGGCGCTGGTGGACAGCGAACGCATCCTGACCCGGCTGCGCGCCGAGGGTTACGCGATCAGCCCCGATTACAAGGGCGCCGAGGCGGTGATCGTGAACACCTGCGGCTTTCTCGACAGCGCCAAGGCCGAAAGCCTTGAAGCCATCGGCGAGGCGCTGGCGGAAAACGGCAAGGTGATCGTGACCGGCTGTCTGGGCGCCGAGCCCGAATTCATCACCGGCGTCCACCCCAAGGTGCTGGCCGTCACCGGCCCCGAGCAATACGAGGCGGTGCTCGATGCCGTCCATGCCGCCGCCCCGCCCGCGCCCGATCCGTTCATCGACCTGTTGCCCGCGACCGGCGTGAAACTGACCCCGCGGCATTACAGCTATCTGAAGATTTCCGAGGGCTGCAACCACGCCTGCAAATTCTGCATCATCCCCGATATGCGCGGGAAACTGGTCAGCCGCCCCGCCCATGCCGTCCTGCGCGAGGCGGAAAAGCTCCTGGACGCAGGGGTGCGGGAACTTCTGGTGATCAGTCAGGACACCTCGGCCTATGGGCTCGACCGCAAGCACGACCTGAGCCCGTGGAAGGGCGCCGAGGTCCGCGCCCATATCACTGACCTTGCGCGCGAGATGGGCGCCATGGCGCGCGAGGCCGAGGCCTGGGTGCGGCTGCATTACGTCTATCCCTATCCGCATGTGCGCGACCTGATCCCGCTGATGGCGGAAACCGGCACGGGCGGCGGGCTCTTGCCCTATCTCGATATCCCGTTCCAGCACGCGCATCCCGATGTTCTCAAACGCATGGCGCGCCCCGCGGCGAGTGCCAAGACCCTCGACGAGATCGCCGCCTGGCGCCGCGACTGCCCCGATATCATCCTGCGCTCGACCTTCATCGTCGGCTATCCCGGCGAGACCGAGGCCGAATTCCAGTATCTGCTGGACTGGATGGACGCGGCGCAGCTCGATCGCGTCGGCTGCTTCCAATATGAAAACGTCAAGGGCGCGCGCTCGAACGAGCTGCCCGACCATGTCGCACCCGAGCTGAAACAGGAGCGCTGGGAGCGTTTCATGGAAAAGGCTCAGGCGATTTCCGAGGCCAAGCTGCAGGCCCGCGTGGGCAGCCTGCAACAGGTGATTGTGGATGCGGTGGATGATGAGGGCGCAACCTGCCGCACCCGGGCAGACGCGCCCGAAATCGACGGAAACCTGTTCATCGACGAGGGCTTCGAGGGCCTGACCCCGGGCGACATGCTCACCGTCGAGGTCGAGGAAGCCAGCGATTACGACCTCTGGGGCCGGATCGTCTGATTGCAAGGCGGGCGACCCCGCCGCCCGCCCCGATGCCTCAGAACGCCAGCTGCGCGCGCGGCCGCGCCCGGCGGCGCCAACGGCGCAGCGCCTCGATCAGGCTGAGCCCGCTCAGCATCAGCATCAGCCCCGCGGGCCGCGGCAGGCTCTGGTTCCGAACATATATCATGGTCCCCCCTTTCATGGCCGGTCGTCCCGACCCGTGACCGCAGCATAAAGACGGGCCACGCCGCGCATCAGAGGGGGATTCCTTACCATGCGGTCAGGATTTCCGGACCCGGGCAAGGCTCAAACATAGAGGGCGGCCCATGGGGCCGCCCTGACGCGCTGGAAGAGAAGGCCGGCCTCAGTCGTTCGAGAGGTTGGCTTTCATGCTGGCCAGCTCAGCAACCGAATAGGCCGCGGGATCGACGCCAAGTTGCGCCGCGAGTTGCGCGCGACCCGCCGAGATCGCTTGCGGGCTGGTGCTGGACAGCGTGCCGGTCGCATAGGACGCATCATAGGGCGCAGCGGCGTCGTTGTCGCGCTTGGCAGCCCAGTCGGCGGCGACATCAGCGGCCGAGAGGTTGGCGGCGTTCACACCGGCCTGCGCGGCAAGCTGGGCCACACCGGCATTCACCGCACCATAGTTCGAGCTCGAGAGCGAGCCGCTGACGAAGGCGTCGTTATAGGGCGCAGCCGCGTCGGTGTCGTGTTTCGCAGCCCAGAGCCCGGCGACATCCGCCGCCGACAGATTAGCCGCATTCACACCGGCCTGAGCGGCCAGCTGGGCCACTCCGGGATTGACCGAACCGGCCAGAGCCGCGCCCGCCGACAGCGAGGCAACCAGACCAAGCACAAGAGCAGATTTCCGCATGATACTTCTCCTTTATCTCGTATGATCAAGGCCTTGAGCGTTTCGCTCAGTGTTGGCCTTCGATGACACTGAGATAGGTTGGTGCGCTGATTGATGAAAGACGCCGAGTTGAGCATAGCAATGTGCGATTTTGCATATTGAATTTCAAAGCTCCACGATAAAAAGTCTAAATCACTGAAATAATTACACTATTTTTGAGACAGACCGCGAAAGGCGCCGCCATTCTGGCAATTTGCCCCCCGGACCGCGCAGCCGGGCGTTCATATCGCCGAGAGCGGAAGTGAGCAGAACCGCGGGTTTCGTGAACAGCCGCGCCCGGCCCCGTCCCAGCCTCTGCCACCAGACCCCGAGTCGCCCGGCGCCTAATGCACCGCGTCACGGATCGGCGCGGCCGAGATCGCGGCGGGTGCCTGAAACGGATTGCCCTGCACCAGAACGATCGCCGCCGAAGGCGCCGCCGCCAGCGCAAAAAGCGCAATCGCCAGCGTGCCGGCCTTGGGCGTGCCCAGATGCACCGCCCAGATCGACAGGATCGTCAGAAACCCGAGCGAGGCCATGCCAAGCCATTTCAGCGGGTTGAGATGGGTGCGCGACAGCGACACCCGCAGATCACGGTCATCGCGCAGCGCCATCACCTTGCGCAGCATCTCGGCCTGCACGACCGGCCCCGCTGCTTCGGCCACCGTCGCAGAGGCGACCCGGCCCAGCAGCCGGTCGGCAGCCTCCCCCGCCCCGGGATTGACCCCACGGCTGGCCAGCGCCGCGAATTCCTCAGCCGCCGCCCCACCATAGGCGCGCACCTCGGCGGCCAGTGCCGCGCCCTCGGGTGGCGCCATCCCTTCGGCCAGAACGATCAGGCTGCGCAGCGCATCGGCCTCGCGGAAGGTCGCATCCATCGCCCGGTCACGCGCCGACCATGTGTCATTGGCGATAAAGGCCAGCGTCAGCCCGAAGAGCATCGCATTCACATTGATGAAGGGCGGCACGACGCCGCGAAACCGCTCGACCCGCGCGGCCAAGCCCGCGTGATGCGCGAGCCGGTCCACCAGCCAGACCGCAACCAGCGTGCCCAAAGCCGCCAGCGCCGCATAGGCGTAATGTTCATAGGCCAAGAGCTGCATCGCCCCTCCGTCAGGCGACCGCCGCCACCCGTTCCTCGGCCCCCATCCTATCCGGATCGCGCCGCGAGAGAACCACGAAACCCGCGACATCTTCGCCTCGGTCGCGGCGCAGCACGGCGCGGCTGATCTGCACCGCGCCGAACCCCGCCTGCGCCAGAAGATCGCGCAGATAGCCCTCGGCATGGGCATAGCGGCGGCTCTCGCGCAGGATCATCGGCCCCTCGCCGTCATGCGCCTCGGTGGTGAAGGCGAAAACCCCGCCCGGCACCAGCACCAGCGCCGCCCAGGCCACGATGCGTTCGAGCGCGCCCAGATAGATGAAGACATCGGCCGCGGTGATCAGATCCCACGCGGCATCGGGCGGCGCCAGCGCGCCCAGATCGGCCTTCTCCAGCCGGTCATAAAGCCCCTTGGCCGCCGCCTCGCGCAGCATCTCGGCCGAGATATCCCAGCCCTCGAGCCAGTCGCAGACCCCGCGCAGCTCGGCCCCCATCAGCCCGGTGCCGCAGCCCAGATCGAGCGCCCGGCAAAACCGCCCCGCAAGCCCCGCGCGCAACAGCTGCGGCGCGCAATAGTCGAGCGTCTCGACCAGCGCATGATCGAAGCCCGCGGCATATTGGTCAAAAAGCGCCTCGACAAAGGCCGCGGGCATCGTATCGGCAGCCGGACGCGCGCGCAGCAGATCGCGGCGCAGCGCGGCGCCCAGCGTATCGGCGGGATCGAGCGCCAGCGCCGCCTCGAAGGCCTCGGCCGCACCGGGCAGGCCATGATCGGCGCGGATCTCGCCCAGCCGATACCAGCCCGCAACCCAAGCGGGCGCAATCTCCAGCGCCTGAGCATAGAGATCTGCGGCGGCCTGCGCCTCTCCCGCGGCCAAAAGGCCCTCGGCATAATCGGCGCGGCGATCGGCGATCAGATCGCCGGAAGAAAACTGAAGGGGGGTCATGACGGCTCCGGAACACGAGGACGAGGTGCACGAAGAGCCGCGGGGTTACGACAGGGGCTGACGCATGATCGACCGGATGGGGAAAACTCACCGGCAGGTGGCGCGGCGCGCGCGCGCCGTCAAGGGGGCATGCGCGGGCCTATCGGCGCGGAACCGCCCGGGCGCGGCCCGCGTTAACCCGTCATCACCGGCGCCGGACCGGCCGCGCGCCCCCAACAGGATCGGAGACCGCCATGAAAGGCATTCTGGCCTGGGCTATCGGTATCCCGCTGCCCATCATCCTTCTGCTCTATCTGTTCGATGTGTTCTGATCTGGCGTTTCAGATCGGTGCGCCCCGGCCCGCATCGGGTCAGGGCGCGCGCGCGGGATCGGCTCAGGCCGCCCAATCCCAAGCAACCGTGAATTCACCAAGGCAGTGTTTCAGCTTGGCTTCATCCACCGCGCCCGTGGTGGCAATCTGCGCCACAAGACCGCGGCGCTTGTCCTCGACCACCGCGACCACATGGGCCGCGATCCCGGCCTCGGCCAGCGTCGCATCCAGAACCCGGGTGATCGCACGCTTGCGCAGATCGGGCTTGAAGATCTTGCCCACCGCAGTCTTGGGCAGCTCGTCCAGCACCTCGACATGTTTCGGGATCGCCGCGCGTTCATGGATATGCTTGCGCGCATGCTCCATCAGCTCCTCCGAGGTCAGGCTAGCACCCGCCACCAGCTCGACATAGGCGCAGGGCAATTCGCCCGCGAAGCTGTCCGGCTGGCCGATCGCGCCGGCAAAGGCCACGGCCGGATGGCTCAGCAGCGCCTCTTCGATCTCGGCGGGGTCGATGTTATGGCCGCCGCGGATGATCAGATCCTTGGCGCGCCCGGTGATCCACAGATAGCCATCGGCGTCGATCCGCCCCAGATCGCCGGTGCGCAGGAAGCGGTCCTCGGCGAACAGCTCGTGGTTCTTGTCGGCCTCGGTATAGGTCGAGCCCTCGAAGACGCCGGGGTTGGCCACGCAGATCTCGCCCACCTCATCTGTGCCGCATTCGACAAAGCGGCCCTCGGTGCGGCGCAGGATGCGGACATGGCTGTAGGGCAGCGGAATGCCGACCGAGCCGACCTTCTTTTCCCCATCGACCGGGTTGACCGACACGAGGCAGGTCGCCTCGGTCAGGCCGTAGCCCTCGCAGATCTCGACCCCGGTCGCCGTCTTGAAGCGATTGTAGAGTTCGAGCGGCAGCGGCGCCGAGCCGGAAATCGCCGTGCGCAGGCTGGAGATATCCGCATTCACCGGGCGCTGCATCAGCGCCGCGATCGCGGTCGGCACGGTGATCAGGAAGGTGACGTTCCAGCGCTCGACCAGTTTCCAGAAATTGTCGAAGACCCCCTCGCCGCGATAGCCTGCGGGGGTGGGCAGAACGACATGCGCGCCGCTGTCGATGGCCGACATCAGGATCGGATAGGCCGCGAAGACATGGAACAGCGGCAGCGGGCAGATCATCACATCGGTTTCATCGAACAGGAGCGTGCCGCCGAGCCAGCCATTGTAGATCATGCCGGAGTACTTGTGCTGCGCGACCTTGGGCATCCCGGTGGTGCCGCCGGTGTGGAAATAGGCCGCGACCCGGTCGCCGGTGCTGTCGGCAAACATCAGCCGGTCGGCGGGCATCTTCGCGCTTTCGCGGTGGAAGCACAGCACATCGGAATGATGCCGGACGGGCGTCTTCGGCCGCAGCAGGGGCACGATCCAGCTTTTCGGCGGGGTGAGATAGCGGTTCAGGTCGATTTCCAGAACGGCCTTCACATTGGGCGCATGCTTGA
Source organism: Sphingomonadales bacterium (assembly GCA_014763785.1). GTDB lineage: Bacteria > Pseudomonadota > Alphaproteobacteria > Rhodobacterales > Rhodobacteraceae > Rhodobacter. Next base: position 6,090 of record JACXUS010000094.1, read on the forward strand.
CCGCCTCGGCCGCCTTCTGGGCAATGTCGCTTTTCGGGAAGCTCTTGAGCGTCACCAGCACCTTGGCGCGGGTTTCGCGCAGGATCGCGGCGATCTGCTCGGGCTCCAGCAGCGGGTTGATCGGATTGACGATCCCCGCCGTGGCGCCCGCCAGCAGCGTCACCGCCGTGTCCAGACTGTTGGGCAAGAGATAGGCGATCGTATCGCCCTCGCCCACGCCCAGACGGCGCAGCAGGTTCGCGGTCTGGGTCACCCGGCCGTGCAGCTCGGCCCAGCTCAGCGTCTGCGCCGGATCCTTCGGGCCGGACAGGATCTGAAAGCTGACCGCCGGACGCGCGCCGTAGCGATCCCGCGCCCGGGTCAGAAATTGATAGATCGTCTGGGCGCGGTCACGCGCCTCCCACGGCATTTCGCCCTCGATCGCATCGCGATCGGCACGGGATGCAAACCTTGCCATACCTTCCTCCCTCGACCCCGTCCTCCACCGGGCCTTGCCGACAGAATGCAGCGATTGGGCATCAGGCAGCAAGGGCGGTGATGGATGCTACGTCACGTCATGGCAGGCATGACGCTGGGGAAAAACAGGCGGCGCACCCGGGGGCCGCCGCCTTGGCACGGGCCTTGGCCCGCACCGCCGTCACACAGGCGCGATCAGGCCTTGCCGCCGGGGATCCGCAGCGTCTGGCCGGGATAGATCTTGTCGGGATGGCTCAGCATCGGCTTGTTCGCCTCGAAGATCTCCATATAGCGGTTGGCATTGCCCAGGGTCTTCTTGGCAATCGCCGAGAGCGTGTCGCCCTTGACCACCGTGTGGAAGACCGCTTCCTGGGTATCTTCGTCCTGCGCGGTCTCGACCGAGGCCACGCCATTGGTGTTACCGACCGCAAGGATGATCTTCTCCTTGGTCGCTGCATCGACGGCCTTGCCCGAGACGATCACCTAGTCGCCCTCGACCTTCAGCTCGACGCCGCTGTCATCCAGACCCAGATCCTTCAGCTCGGCCTTGAGCACCTCTTCGGTCGGCGCCTCAGCCGCCTCGGCCTTGCCGCCAAAGGCATTCTTCACGAAATTCCACAGACCCATGACTTACTCCTCTCACACAGGACATGCACCCAAACAGGCGGGCGCACTCTGCCGACAAGGTGCAACAGCGGGGTGACGAGGAACAGGGGAAAAGTGCCGCATCGGGCCCCGGACAGGCAGAAAGGGGCGCTGCCCCTCCGGGCTATGCCCGCTTGGACAACCGCGGGGCTTCTTCTTGGTCCAAATACTCAAAAGGCGAGGGCGGCACGGAAGCGCGCCTTAAGTCATCGCCCCATCGGTGAATTGCAGCTTCGCCAGATCGGCATAAAGCCCGCCCTCGGCCACCAATTCCTCATGCGTGCCCTGCGCCACGATCCGGCCCTCGTCGAAGACCACGATCCGGTCGGCCTTCTTCACCGTGGCCAGCCGATGCGCCACGATCACCGTGGTGCGCCCGACGGCAAGACGCTCGACCGCGGCCTGCACCTCGCGTTCCGAGGCCGCATCGAGGGCCGAGGTCGCCTCGTCCAGCAGCAGAACCGGCGCATCGCGCAGGATCGCCCGGGCAATGGCGATGCGCTGCTTCTGCCCGCCCGAGAGCATCACGCCGCGCTCGCCGACATAGGTGTCGAAGCCCTGCGGCAGGGCACTGAGAAACTCATGGGCATGGGCGGCGCGGGCGGCCTCTTCGACCTCGGCATCGCTCGCGCCGGGACGGCCGAAACGGATATTCTCGCGCGCCGAGGCCGCGAAGATCACCGGGTCCTGCGGCACCAGCGCGATGGCCTGCCGGAAATCATGACGCGCCAGCGTCTTCAGATCATAGCCATCCAGCGTCACGCGGCCCGCCTCCGGGTCCCAGAAGCGCTGGATCAGCTGGATCACGGTCGTCTTGCCCGCCCCCGAGGGGCCGACCAGCGCGACCGTCTCGCCGGGCTGGATCACCAGATCGACACCGTCGAGCGCCGAGGTTTCCGGCCGCGAGGGGTAATGGAAGGTCACCCCCTCGAAGGTGATCGCGCCCCTTGCCGGCATCGGCAGCGGCACCGGATGGGTCGGATCGGCGACGGTATCCTCAGTCGCGAGCAGCTCGACCAGACGCTCGGTCGCGCCCGCGGCACGCTGGATCTCGCCCCAGATCTCGCTGAGCGCGCCGACCGAGCCCGCAACCATCACCGCATAGATGACGAATTGCACCAGCTCGCCCACCGTCATCGCACCCGAGCGCACGTCGCTGGCCCCTTCCCAGAGCACGCCCACCACCCCGCCAAAGACGAGGAAGATCACGATCACCGTCATCAGCGCGCGGGTGGTGATCCGCGACAGCGCCGAGGTGAATCCATGCTCGGTGACCTCGGCAAAGGAGGCGCGGGTCTGCGGCTCATGGGTGAAGGCCTGCACAGTCTGCGCAGACAAAAGCGCCTCGGAGGCCGAGCCCGAGGAATTGGCGATCCAGTCCTGATTCTCGCGGCTCAGCACCCGCAGGCGACGGCCCAGCACGATGATCGGCACGACCACGGCGGGCACGATCAAGAGCACCAGCCCGGTGAGCTTGGCCGAGGTGACAAGCAGCATCGCCAGACCACCGATCAGGATCAGGACATTGCGCAGCGCCACCGAGACCGAAGAGCCGATGACCGACAGGATCAGCGTCGTGTCGGTGGTGATGCGGCTGATGATCTCGCCGGTCAGGATGCGCTCGAAGAAGGCGGGCGACATGCCGATGACGCGGTCGAAGACCGCCTTGCGGATATCGGCCACGACCCGCTCGCCAAAGCGGGTGACAAGGTAATAGCGCGCCCCCGTGCCCAGCGCGAGCAGCGCGGTGATGATCAGGGCGGCGACGAAATATTGATCCAGCAGCTCCGCGCCCTGCTGGAAGCCATCGACCACGCGGCGCACCGCAAGCGGCAGGATCAGGCTGATCGAGGCGGTCAGCACCAGAGCCGCAAGCGCCGCAAGCGCCAGCCCCCGATAGGGCCGAACGAAGGGGACAAGCCCCCGCAGCGCGCCGATGCGCTTCGTCGTGGGCCGGTCTTCGAGCGGCGCCTGCGGTCTGCGTGCCATGGAATATCCTCTCGTCCCCCTCGTCCGCGCCCGGTTTAGGGGGTGCATCCTTGCGGGGCAAGCGCGGAATCGCCAAAGCCCCAAGGGGGCCGATCCGGGATCGCTGTTTGGTGCGGGCGGCCGGACTCGAACCGGCATGGACCGAAGTCCGAGGGAGTTTAAGTCCCATGCGTCTACCATTTCGCCACGCCCGCTTGGCCCAAGGGCTAGCCCGGGCGCGGCGGCGGGGCAAGGCCCAACGGTGGGCAGAAGGCGGGCGCCGGGGTGCTGGCACCCCGGCGCCCGCCCGCCTGCCCGACCTCAGCGCCCCTCAAACAGCGCCGCGCGCTTCTCGAGGAACGCCATCACCCCCTCGCGGAAATCGCGGCTCGCGCCAAGGCTGCCCTGCAATTCCGCCTCAAGCTCCAGCTGGCCATGCAGATCATTGGCATAGCTCTCGCGCAGCGCGCGCTTCGTCGCCGCATAGGCCGCGGTCGGGCCCTTGGCCAGATGGCCCGCGCGGGCGCGCCAGTGATGCTCGAAATCGACATCGGGCACCGCCTCCCAGATCAGGCCCCAATCGGCCGCCTGCTGCGCCGAGATCCGCTCGGCAAACAACGCCATCCCCATCGCCCGCGCAAAGCCCGCCTGCCGCGGAAGCCAATAGGTGCCCCCCGCATCCGGCATCAGCCCGATCCGCGAAAACGCCTGCACGAAGCCAGCCGATTGCGCCGCGATCACGACATCGGCCGCCAGCGCAAGGTTCGCCCCCGCCCCGGCCGCCGCCCCATTGACCGCCGAGATCACCGGCACCGGACAGCTGTAG
>JACXUS010000095.1 GCA_014763785.1 Sphingomonadales bacterium
GGGCTGATCCTTACGGGGGTTGCGCTCTCGGCACTGGCGACGGCGCTGACCTCGCTGGTGCTGAACCTCTCGCCGAACCCGTTCGCGGCCAATGAGATCATCTTCTGGATGATGGGCTCGCTCGCCGATCGGTCCTTTGCCCATGTCGCGCTGGCCGCGCCCTTCATGGCGCTGGGCTGGGTGCTGCTTGGGCGCCTTGGCCGCGGGCTCGAGGCGCTGACCTTGGGCGAAGAGGCGGCGGCCTCGATGGGGATCGACCTGAAACGGCTGCGGCTGGCGCTGGTCTTCGGCACGGCGGCTTCGGTCGGTGCGGCAACGGCGGTGGCGGGGGCGGTGGGCTTCGTCGGCCTTGTCGTGCCGCATGTGCTGCGCCCGCTGGTCGGCGCGCGGCCCGCGGCGCTCTTGCCGGCCTCGGCCTTGGGCGGCGCGGTGCTGGTGCTGGCCGCCGATATCGCGGTGCGGGTTGTACTGCCCGGGCGCGATCTGAAACTGGGCGTGCTGATGGCGCTGGTCGGCGCGCCGGTCTTTCTGCATCTGATCTGGCGCCTGCGGGGCCAGCCATGAGCGCGCTTCTTGATCTTTGCGATCTCAGCGTGACCCGTGGCGGGCGCACCACGCTGGACCGCGCGACGCTCTCGGTTGGCCGCGGCGAATGCGTGGGGCTGCTGGGCCCGAATGGTGCGGGGAAGTCGACGCTTTTGCGCGCGGCGCTTGGCCTCATTTCGGCGACGGGCGACAGCAACCTTGCCGTGCTGAGCCCCGCCGCCCGCGCCCGCGCCGCCGCATGGTTGCCGCAGGCGCGCGAGATCGCCTGGGCGGTGCCGCTGCGCCATCTGGTGGCGCTGGCGCAGGGCGGCAATGAGGCCGCGCCGCAGGTCACCGCGGCGCTGGCGCGGATGGATCTGAGCGCGCTCGCCGCGCGCCCGGCGACCGAGCTGTCGGGCGGCGAGCAGGCGCGCGGGCTGATCGCGCGGGCGCTGGCGCAGGATACGCCGCTGCTCTTGGCCGACGAGCCGATCGCGGGCCTCGACCCGGCGCATCAGATCCGCGCGATGGAGCTCTTTGCCAGTCTCGCCGCCGAGGGCCGCGCGGTGGTGACCGCGATCCATGATCTCAGCCTCGCCGCCCGCTATTGCACGCGTCTTGTCGTGCTCTCGCAAGGCCGGATCGTCGCTGATGGCGCGCCGCGCGCGGTGCTGACCGAGGGGCTGCTGGCCGAGGTCTTCGCGATCCGCTGCCGGATCAGCGAGACGCCCGAGGGGCTGTCGGTCGAGCCGCTCGCCGCGCTGGATCGCTGATGCTGACCCCGCGGCTTGAACGCCCTTGGCTAGCGGTTGACCTCGGCGCCCCCTGTCGGGTGCTGAGCTTCGCGCCGCATCGGCCGGGGTTTGTTACTACGGATCGCATCCTGTGGCGCGAGGTGCGCAACGCCGATCTGACGCCCGATCTCGACGTGGGGACTTGGGTCGCGGCCGAGATGGCCGGGCGGGGTGCCACCGATGCGGTGGGGTTGCTCACCTCGCATGATATCGGGCGGTTCCAGCGCGCCGAGGTGGCCGTGGACGGTATCCGCGCCGCGGCCGTGGCGACCGTGGGGCTCGGCAATGGCGAGCGGGTGGGGATGCGCCATGACCGCACGCCGCCCGGCTATGGCACGATCAACATCGCCGTGCAGCTGGTCGGGCCGCCCGGCTGGGGGCTGAGCGACATCGCCCTGATCGAAGCGCTGAGCATCGCCGCCGAGGCGCGCACGCTGGCGGTGATCGAGGCGGGGCTGCGCCTGCCGCGCGGCCTTGCCACCGGCACCGGCACCGATTGTCTGGCGATTGCCGCGCCGCCCGGCGACACGCCCTATTGTGGGCTGCATACCGCGCAGGCCGAGGCGCTGGGCGCGGCCGTCCATGCCGCCGTTGCGGCCGGCGCGGCCGACTGGTGCGCGCGCTACGGCACAGACCTGACCTGAGGGGGGAGGGGTGAGAGGCTGGACAACGACCCAAGCGGGGCTCGTTACGGCTGCTTCCTTCCGGACCTGACCGGGTTGGCGAGGCGCTCGCCCGCGCCAACCTCTCGAGCGGTGATATAGGCAGGGCGCGCTGGAATAGCAAGCCTCGGGATATCTGGAACCGGCAGAAAGGGGGCGCCGCCCCCTCGCGCCTCTGGGCGCTCACCCCCGGGATATTTCGGCACTGTTGAGGAGCGGGCCTCGCTTTCCCCTCAACAGTGCTGAAATATCCCGGGGGGAGGCGATAGCCGGGGGGCAGCGCCCCCCAGCCCGGTGTCAGCTGGCGGGCCGCTCGGCCCAGCCCGCGAAGATACGCTCGAGCGCGACGACGGCATAGTAAAGAACGATGCCCAGGAAGGCGAGCGCGATCAGCACCGCGAACATCAGCGGGTAATCCCCGTTCGTCTCGCCCGATTTGAACAGTGCGCCAAGCCCGCGGCCGTGGGGGCTGACGATCTCGACGAGGTTCGTGCCGATGAAGGCCAGCGTCACCGCCACCTTCAGCGCGCCGAAGAATTCGGGCAGGGTTTTTGGCAGGGCGATCTTGCGGAAGATCGTGAAGCGGCTGGCGCCGAGCGCGCGCAGGATATCGCGATATTCGGGTTCGAGTGTGCTCAGGCCGATGCCCACCGACACGGCAATCGGGAAGAAGCTGATCAGGAAGGCCATCAGCACCGTGTTGAAATCGTGCTGCCCGATGAAGAGAAGCGCCAGCACCGGCACCAGTGTGGCCTTGGGGATCGCGTTGAAGCCCAAGAGCAGCGGATAGAGCGCCTCGCGCGCGAGCTTGGAAAAGCCCATGATCATGCCCAGAAGCGTGCCGAACACGACCGCGATCGCCAGCCCCAGCACCGTGCGCCACAGCGTCTGCCAGCCCATGATCAGGAACAGGTTCCAGAACCGCGCATAGGCCTCGGGCAGGTCCGAGGGCGAGGCCATCACATAATTCGGCCAGCCATTGGCCCAGACGATGGCCTCCCAGAGCCCGAGGAAGGCGAGGATCGCGGCCAGAGGCACGGCGATTGTCTGAAGGCTGTCCATCAATGCATCTCCCCGTCGCGGCCCTGAGCGATGCGGATCTGATCGCGCAGCAGATGCAGCATATCGACCGCCTTCGGCTCATAGAGGATATCGATCGTGCGATCCGCGGGCAGGTCCACATTCAGCACGAATTGCGTGCGCGCCGGGCGCCCCGACAGCACGATCACCTGATCGCCCAGGAAAACGCTCTCGCGCAGGTCATGGGTGATCAGCACGCAGGTGAAAGGCTCGGCCGCGCGAAGGTCTCGCATTGTCTGCCACAGATCCTCGCGGGTGAAATTGTCGAGCGCGCCGAAGGGCTCGTCCATGATCAGCACATCGGGCTTGTGCACGATGGCGCGGCACAGGCTGGCGCGCTGGCGCATGCCGCCCGACAGCTCGGACGGCTTCTTGTGTTCGAACCCCTTCAGGCCGACCATCTCCAGCAGATGCCGCGCGCGGGCCTCGGCCTCGGCGGTCTTCATGCCGGGTGCGACGATTTCCAAAGGCAGCATCACGTTTTGCAAGATCGTGCGCCATTCCAGCATGACCGGGTTCTGAAACGCCATGCCCACGGTCTTGCGGGGGCTCGTCACCTCTTGCCCGTCCAGGATCACCGCACCACGGTCGGGCCGCATCAGCCCGGAAATCAGCTTGGTCAGCGTCGATTTCCCGCAGCCCGAGGGGCCGACGACGGCGCAGAATTCGCCCTTGGGGACCGCCACGTCGAGCCCGTCCAGAACCGGCAGCGGCCCGTGCTTGGTCTTGTAGGCGTGATGCACGCCCTTGATGTCGATGAAATGCGTCATGGGGTCCCTTTGCGAAAGGGGCGCCCGCAGGCGCCCCCGTGCCGGTCATTCCAGCATCAGGCTGCCATCGGTCGGCAGATAGGCGCCGTCGAAATAGAGCGCCGCATCGGGCTCGGCCTTGAATTCATAGACCGATTTCGTCTGCTCGATCGCCTTGGCGAAGCGCTCGGGATCGACGCCGCCCATGCCATTGGCCTTGACGTAATCGGTCAGCACATTGCCGGAGATCGCCAGCTCCAGCCGCTTTTGTTCCAGCGCCGGATCGGCCGCGGGGTTGCGCGCGATCAGCGCGGTGATCGCCGCCGCGGGATCGGCAATCGCGGCTTTCCAGCCCTTGGCCGTGGCGCCGAGGAAGGCGGTGACCACTGCCGGATTGGCCTTGGCAAAATCGGTATTCACGATGATCGCATTGCCATAGAGCGCCACGCCGTAATCGGCCATCAGCAGCACCGAGATATCCTCGGCCGGCACGCCAAGGCGCTCGGTGTTCAGCGTCGAGGTGAAGGAAAAGCCGGTGATCGCGGCCACCTTGCCCTCGGCCAGCATCGGCTCGCGCACCGGGAAGCCCACGGGTTCCACGGTGATCTTCGCCATATCAAGGCCCTGCTCGGCGGCGAAGATCGGGAATTGCGCCCAGGCGCCATCGGGCGGCGGCGCGCCGAGCACCTTGCCCTCGATGTCCTTCGGCGCCGCGATGCCCAGCGATTTGCGCCCGACCACCGCGAAGGGCGGCTTGTCATAGACCATCATCACCGCAGTGACCGGCGCGCCGGGGTTCTGGTCGAGGAATTTCATCAGGCTGTTGATATCGGTGAAGCCGATCGGGAAGGCGCCGGTCGCGACCTTCGGGATCGCGTCGAGCGAGCCTGCGCCCTCGGTCACCTCGACCTCAAGCCCCGCCTCCTTGTAGAAGCCCTGATCCACCGCCACGAAATAGGGCGCTGCGGGGCCCTCGAATTTCCAGTCGAGCGCGAAGGGGATCTTGGTATCGGCAAGGGCCGGGGCGGCGCCGATCAGGAGGGCGGCAAGGGCGCCAAGGCTGCGGTGGAACATCTCTCTCTCCAGGGTGATGAGTTTGCTCGATCCTGAGATCGCGCCGGGGGGAGAGGGAAGGGATAGCCCCCGCGGCAGAGGGGCCACGAGGCGCTTTGCCCGCCATTTGACCATTTGAGAAAAATTCGCGCAAAAAACAGGCGCCCCGCGAAGGGCGCCGGTCAGAACCGCAGCCGAATCTGCTGAAAGCGGGTGACGGTGCGCCCCAGAGGCGCCAGCCGCCCGTCCGCCATCTGCGGCAAGAGACCCAGCACCCGGCCCGAGGTCTCGAAGATCGCCGAGGTGCCCGGCATCGGGCGGAAGCGCCAGACCGGATCGGGGCGCGGCGCCACCGTGCCCTGCGCCGCGACATAGGCGGCCAGCACATCCTGAGAGCTGACCCGCGGCCCGAGGTCGAGTTCGGGGCGGTCGGTGCCCGCAAAACGCCCCGAGCCCGCGGCGCGGTAATTGTTGGTCGCCACGACGAAGCGGTCGTCCGGCGCCACCGGGCGGCCCTGATGGCGCAGGTCGCGGATCCGTGTGCCGCCACCGGGCGCGGGCAGGCCTTCGTGGGTGAAGCGGGCGGGCTGGCTCAGGTCGATTTCGTAGCTCAGCCCGAAGAGCACATCGAAATTGTAGCAGGGAAAGGCCGGGTCGAGCAGCGGCTGATCCTCGGCGCCCGGGGTCAGGCGCAGGAAGGCCCCCGCCGCGCGTTCGAGCCACAGCGTCAGCTCGGCCCCCGAGATCAGAAGCGCCGCCGCGGTGTTCGGGAAGGTATAGAGATCGGCGACATGGGCGCGCGAAAAGGCACCGGGCGCGATGTCGATGAAGTAATCCGGGCCACCGCGGCCACCGAACTTGAAGGGCGCCACCGCCGACAGAAGCGGCAGATCGGCCTCGGGGCGCCCGGCGAGGCGGGTCGCGACATGATCGGCCTGCGCGGCCGCCACAAGGCTCAGCCCCGCATCGGGCGCGACCATCGACAGGAAGCTGTGCACCGGGGTTGCCAGATGGCCGACCGGGCTGCGGATATGGGCGAGCGTCTCGGCATGGGCCTTGGCCATGCTGGCGACGATCGCGGCATCCTCGCTGGCAATCGGTTGCTGCGCGTCGGGCGTGGTGCGCAGGCTGGCGGGCCAGAGAGCGACGCGGTGATCGGCGATCCGCCAGCCCTCGGGGCCGAGGCTCAGCGCAAGGTCGATCACCCCCAGATGCGAGCCCCAGCGCCCCGCCGCCACCGCGGGTTTGCCATGCAGGGTGCCATGGATCGGATCGACCGCGGCCGAGGCCGGGATCTCGGGGCTGGGGAAGGTCAGGTGGTTGTGCCCGCCAAGGATCACGTCGATCCCGTCGAGCGCCGCAAGCGGCACGGCGACATGTTCGGCCTGATCGTTCAGCGCCAGATCGGGCGGGACGTCCTCGATGCCGGTATGCGCAAGCGCGACGACCAGATCGACCCCTTCGGCGCGCAGCGCGGGCAGATGGGCGCGCGCAGCCTCGATCACGCCGCGCGGGCTGAGCGCACCGGCCAGAACGCTGCGGTCCCAGTCGGCGGTCTGCCAGGGCAGGAAGCCGATGACGCCGATGCGCAGCTCGTGGGTCTCGCCCCGGGTGTCGCTGACCTGCCGCCGCAGCACCGTCCAGGGCGGCAAGAGCAGCTCGTCGGCCTCGGGCGTGGGCCCCGGCCGGGTCACCGCATTGGCGCTGACCAGCGGGAATTGCGCCCCGGCCAGCGCGCGCGTCAGAAACCGCATGCCATAGTTGAATTCGTGATTGCCGAGCGTCGCCGCATCATAGCCCAGCAGGTTCATCGCCGCGATCACCGGATGGGTCTCGCCCGGGTGGATGCCCCGCTTGCGCGCCCAGTATTCCGCCATCGGCGTGCCCTGCAGGAAATCGCCATTGTCGAACAGCAGGCAGTTTTGCACCTCAGAGCGGGCGCGCGCGATCAGCGTCCCGAGCCGCGACAGCGACCCCCCCGGAGAGGGCCGGTCGGTGGCATAATCATAGCCGAGCAGCCAGCCATGAACATCGGTGGTTTCCAGCAGGCGCAAACGCACGGTTGTCCCGGCATCGACCGGGGTTGCCGCGACCGGATGGATCGCCACACCGCGCTGTCCCCTGCGGTTGGTGCGTTCGTCGTTCATCTCTCTGTCCCCTTGCCGCGGTTGCCCGCGGCCGGTTTCGACAGCCCTCAGCCAAGCCTCAAGTTACTCAACCATAGGTGGTAAATTTTCCCGCCGCCAGCAAAAAATTCCGATGGCGCCTAGGGTTGTGTCGCGCGGGACGCGGGGGGCGGTCCTGCTGGCGCGGGTGATCATCGGGCTGGCCAAGGCGGCCAGATTGAACAAGTCTCGGCGCAAGCGAATCCGCGGGCCGCAGGGCCCCGGCGCCCCCCATCCCGCGGCGCTGCCGCGACCCGCGAAGGAAGACCGACGATGCCGAGCGATATCCGCAACGATGCCCCCCCGACGGTTCCGGCCGCGCCCGAGGTTCACCCCGGCATTGCGCCGGTCGAGGGGGTCTCGGCGCGGCGTGTGCCGATCTGGACCGATCCACGGCCGGGGCTGGCCTTTGCCGGATCGGGGCTCGAACGCGCGGCGCAGCTGCGCGGCGATGCGCAGGCGCAGGCGCGGATGCTGGCCGATCCGGGCACGCAGGTGCTGCCGCTCTGGCGCGGGCGGCCGCTTTTCGCGCCCGAGGACGCGGCGCCGGGCCCGGCGGGGGCGGGGTTGGCGACGGTGGCGCCCGACCACCCGGCGCTGCGGGGCGCGGGGCCTGCGCCGATCTTTCTGGCCCTGTCCGAAGGGGCCGCGATCTTCGCGCAGGACATTTCCGCCTGGCAGCCCGATGGCCCCCTGCCCGAGGGCGCGGCCTTCTTCGACCCGAGCGAGCAGCGCCACCCCGATCTGCCCGCGGGCACGGTCTTTGCCGAGCTGCGCGGCCGGATGATGACGCTCGATCCGCGCGCGGCCGAGATCGCGGCGACGGCGCGGGCGCTGATCACCTGGCACGGATCGCATGGCTTCTGCGCGGCCTGCGGTGCCGCGAGCGTGGTCGAGCAGGCCGGTTGGCAGCGCAAATGCCCGGCCTGCGGCGCACAGCATTTCCCGCGCACCGATCCGGTGGTGATCATGCTGATCACCCGCGGCAACCGGGTGCTGCTGGGCCGCAGCCCGGGCTGGCCCGAGGGGATGTATTCCTGCCTTGCGGGGTTCATGGAGCCGGGCGAGACGCTCGAGGCCGCCGTGCGCCGCGAGGTCGCCGAGGAAACCGGCGTGGCGGTCGGGCCGGTGGGCTTCCTCGCCTCGCAGCCCTGGCCGTTCCCGGCGTCCCTGATGCTGGGCGCGCGCGGTCAGGCGCTGAGCGAAGAGATCACCGTGGACCCGGTCGAAATCGAGGATGCGCTGTGGGTCAGCCGCGAGCGGCTCTTGGGCGTGTTCGCGGGCAGCGATCCCGTGATCCGCGCGCCACGCTCGGGGGCGATTGCGGGATGGATGCTCGGGCAATGGCTTGCGGACCGGCTGGATTGACGGCATCACAGCCTGACAGGAATTTCCCAGCGCCAGGACTGACCGATGAAATTTTCCAGCCGCGAGGATATCGCCGCCCCGGCCGAATTCGTTTTCGACCAGCTCGCCGATTTCTCGGCCTTCGAGGAGATGGCCGTTGCGCGCGGCGTCGAGATCCGGCGCAAGGATAGCCGCACCAGCCCCGGGCGCGGCCTGAAATGGGAGATTGCCTTCAGTTTCCGGGGCAAGGCCCGCAAGATCGACGCCGAGGTGACCCGCTACGACCGCCCCGACCGGCTGGAATATCAGGGCCAGTCGCCGAGTTTCGAGCTGGTGATGGAGGTCAGTCTGGTGGCGCTGACCCGGGCGCGGACCCGAATGCAGATGGGCCTCGAGGTCAAGCCGCGCACGCTAGGCGCGCGGCTGATGGTGCAATCGGCCAAGCTCGGGCGTTCGAAACTGGATGCGCGCTTTGCCAAGCGGATCGCGGGCTTCGCGCGGCTGATCGAGGCGCGCCATCTGACCCAGGCCTGAGGCCCGGGGCCGCGGCGCAGGCGCGCGGCGGGGCCTTAGCGGCTGCGGCGCGGATCGGCGGGATAGACGCCCAGAATGTTCAGATGGGTGGTGAAATAGCCCAGCTCATCCAGCGCAAGGCGGACGTTCTCATCCTCGGGGTGGCCCTCGATATCGGCATAGAACCGGGTCGCGGTGAAATTGCCATCGACCATGTAGCTTTCCAGCTTGGTCATGTTCACGCCATTGGTGGCAAAGCCGCCCATCGCCTTGTAAAGCGCGGCGGGGATGTTGCGCACCTCGAAGACGAAGGTGGTCATCATCTTGCCCGCGCCGCGGCGGGTCAGATCGGCCTCGCGGCCCATCACCAGAAAGCGGGTGGTGTTGTGGCCATGGTCCTCGATGTCGCGCGCGAGCACCTCAAGCCCGTAGATCTGCGCGGCCATCTCCGACGCGAGCACCCCTTCGCCCGGGGTGCGCAGCCGCGCCAGATCGGCCGCGGCGCCCGCGCTGTCGGCCGCGGCATGGCCCGCGATGCCATGCGCCCGCAGGAAACCCGCCGATTGCGGCAACAGCACCAGATGCGCGCGCACATGCTTGACCGCCGCCAGCGGCGTGCCCGGCAGGCTCATCAGCGCGATCCGCACCCGCAGGAAATGCTCATCCAGAATCCGCAGCCCCGAGGAGGGCAGCAGCCGGTGGATATCGGCCACGCGGCCATAGGTCGAGTTCTCGACCGGCAGCATCGCCAGATCGGCCTGGCCGGATTTCACCGCCTCGATGCAATCCTCGAAGGTGGCGCAGGGCAGGGCCTCCATGCCGGGGCGCGCGATGGCGCAGGCCTCGTGCGAATAGGCGCCGGGCTCCCCCTGAAAGGCGATGCGATTGGTCTGGGTCATGCGCTCTCTCCCTTGTCAGGAGCCTGTTAGCGCGGGCGGGCGCGCGTGAAAAGCGGCAACTGGTCCGGCGGGGGGGGG
>JACXUS010000373.1 GCA_014763785.1 Sphingomonadales bacterium
GGGCAGGGGGGCGGCGGGATCAGCCCAGATCGATCCAGACCGATTTGGTCTGGGTATATTGCGTCAGCGCCTCAAGGCATTTGTCGCGCCCGTTGCCCGATTGCTTGAACCCGCCCCAGGGCGTCGTCGCATCGCCCGCCTCATAGGCATTGACCCAGACGATCCCGGCCTCGATATCGCGCGCGAACCGATGCGCATTCTTCAGGTTCGAGGTCCAGATCGCCGCGGCCAGCCCATAGATCGTATCATTCGCCACCGCGATCGCGTGATCGAGGTTATCGACCGGGATGATCGAGGCGACGGGGCCGAAGATTTCCTCCTGCGCGATGGTCATCGTGTTCGACACATCGGTGAAGAGCGTGGGCTCGACATAGCAGCCCGCATTCATCCCCGCGGGCACGCCGCCGCCAAAAGCGAGCTTCGCGCCCTCGGCCTTGCCCTTCTCGATATAGCCGAGCACCCGGGCTTGCTGTTCGGGGGTCACCAGCGGGCCCATCGTGGTGTCCGGATCCAACGGGTTGCCGGGCACATGCATGCCGCGCGCGGCCTCGGTAAAGAGCGCGACATACTCGTCATAGACCGCGCGCTCGACCAGAATCCGCGAGCCGGCCGAGCAGACCTCGCCCTGGTTGCCATAGATGCCCGCCACGCCATAGGTCGCGGCCTTTGCCAGATCCTCGCAATCGGCCAGCACGATCTGGGGCGACTTGCCGCCGCATTCGGTCGTCACCCGCTTCATGTTCGACTGCCCGGCATAGATCATCATCAGCTTGCCGACCTCGCCCGAGCCGGTGAAGCCGATCTTGTCCACATCCATATGCAGCGCCAGCGGCTTGCCGGTTTCCTCGCCAAAGCCGGTGACCACGTTGAAAACGCCATCGGGCCCGCCCGCCTCGGAGAACAGCCGCGCCAAGAGAAGCGCCGAGAGCGGCGATTGCTCGGCCGGTTTCAGCACGACCGAATTGCCGCACGACAGCGCCGGTGCCAGCTTCCACGCCGCCATCATCAGCGGATAGTTCCACGGCACCACCAGCCCGCAGACGCCCAGCGGCTGGCGCAGGATGTAATGCAGCGCGTCGGCATTGGTCGCGGTCACCACCCCTTCGAGCTTGTCGATGGTTTCGGCAAAGAAGCGGATCGTCATCAGCGAGCCGGGGATGTCGATGTTGAACATGTCCGAGATCGGCTTGCCCATGTCGAGGCTGTCCAAGAGCGCGAAATCCTCGGCATGGGCCTCGATCAGATCGGCAAATCGGCGCATCACCACCATCCGGTCCGAGGGCGCCATCCGCGACCACACGCCCGATTTGAACGCGCGTCTCGCGGCCGCGACGGCGCGGTCCACATCCTCGGCCCCGCCGCGGGCGACCTCGGCGATGACCTCGCCGGTGGCCGGGTTGATCGTTTCAAACTTGGCACCCGAGGCCGCCTCGACATATGTGCCGTCGATGAACATCCGGGTTTCGGGGGTCAAAGCGGCCGCGCGGGCGGTCCAGTCCTTGAGGGTCAGGGTCATTGTCTACCTCCTGTCACTTGTGTTTGGTGTCACGCGTCGCCACCACCGAGAGGATGATGAGCACGAGCGAGGCCAGCACGATCAGCGTGCCGACGGCATTGATTTCGGGGGTCACACCGCGCCGCAGCGTCGAATAGATATACATCGGCAGGGTGTTGTCGCGGCCGGTCAGGAAGAAGGTGACCGGGATCTCGTCGAAGCTCAGAACGAAGCTGAGCAGCCCCGCGCCGAGGATCGCCGAGCGGATATTGGGCAGCGTCACATCGACGAAGCTGCGCCATCGCCCCGCGCCCAGATCGAACGCGGCCTCCTCCAGCGATTTCGGCAGGCGAGAGAGCCGGGCATAGACCTGGGTCACGACAACGCCCAAGAGCGCGGTGGCATGGCCGAGGATCACGGTCTCCAGGCTCAGCGGAAAGCCCATCAGCTTGAACATGTTGAGCATCGAGATGCCGGTGACGATCCCCGGCAGGGTGATCGGCAACAGGATCAGGCGGCGGAACAGGGTCTTGCCGGGGAAGTGGAACTTGTGCAGCGCCAGCGCCGCCGGAACGCCCACGCAAAGCGTGAGCACCGTCGCCCCGGTCGCCACATAGAAGCTGTTCGCAATGGCTTTGAGCAGGTCTGCGTTCTGCGCAAGCTTCACATACCACTCCAGCGTGAACCCCGAGAGCGGCCAGGTGAGCGAGCGCGAGGAATTGAAGGAAAACGCGATCAG
>JACXUS010000374.1 GCA_014763785.1 Sphingomonadales bacterium
GGGTGATCTCGAACACCGCGCCCGCCCCGTCAGAGCGGCAGCGCGCGCCGCCGCCATGCGCCGCGGCCACATCGCTGACAATCGCCAGCCCCAGCCCGCAGCCGCGCGACTGATCGGTATCGAGCCGGAAGAAGCGGTCGAAGATCCGCTCGCGCAGCTCGGGCGGCACCCCCGGCCCGTCATCGGCAAAGCACAGGCGGACCGAATGCGCCCTGAACGCCACCGAGACCTGCAACCGCCCGCCGGGCCGCAGCGCATAGGTCGCCGCATTGTCGAGCAGGTTGATCACCATTTCATCCACCAGAACCGGGTCGCAATCGACCGGCCGGGGCGTGCCGGTGACCGAAAAATCCACATCGACATCGCGGCGCAGCTGCGCCTCGGCAAAGGCGCGCACCCGGTCGCGCACGAGCGTCACCAGATCGACCGGTTGAACGAATTCCTTCAGACTGCGGCCGCGGACCCGTTCGAGCGACAGCAATTGCGAGGTGAGCCGACTGGTCGCGCGCGCGCGCTCTCGGCCAGACCCGCGACCCGGTGGCGCAGATCGGCCTCGGTCGGGGCGCTCATCGCGGCCTCGGCCTGACTCTGGATGGCCGCAACCGGGTTGCGCATCTGATGGGCGGCATCCGAGATGAACCTGTCGCGCAGCTCGAAGGCCTGCGTGAGCCGCGCGAAGAGCGAATTCGTGGTGGCCACCAGCGGGCGCAGCTCCTGCGGGACCCAGCGCTGGATCGGGCGCAGATCGTCGGCACTGCGCTGGCCGATCGCCTCGCGCAGGTCCAGCAGCGGCTTCAGGCCAAGCTGGATCCCGAAGCCCAGCACCAGCGCAGCCGTTACGATGATCGACCCGAGCAACAGGATGGATTGCAGCACCAGCCTGCGCGACAGGGCCTGACGCTGCGTGGTGGTCTGCCAGACCTCGACCGTGACCCAGCCGCCAAACTGCGGCTCGCTGATGAATTCGCGCAGCACGACCGCGCGCACCGGCTTGCCCAGCGACAGGCTGTCGAAAAACACCGGCTCGCCACCGGGGGTGGTCTGGTCACCGGGCAGGTCGGGCGGGTCGGAATAGCCGGTGACGAAACTGCCGCCCGGGCCGGTGATGCGGTAATAGACCGGGTCGCCCAGTGCGGTGGTCAGCTCATCCAGCAGGGTCTCGGTCAGGACATCGCCCTCGGACAGCACCACATCGCGCGAAATCGTCAGCGCCACCGCCAGAAGCGTGTTGTCATAGAGCTCGCGCGAGAGCTGATTGGCCATCTGATAGCGCACGACCGAGGCCAAAGCCGCCATCGCGATCAGCGGCAGCATCAAGAGCAGGAACAGCCGCCCCCGCAACGACAGCCGGGTCAGCATCCCTGCGCGTCCAGCATATAGCCCAGCCCGCGCGCGGTGCGGATCGTGACGCCGGTGCCGTCGATCTTGCGCCGCAACCGCGAGATCAGCAGCTCGACCGCATTGCCCTCGACCGGGGCGCCGGTGCCATACAGGGCATCTGCGATGCGGTCCTTCTCGATCAGCCGCCCGCGATGCTCCAGCAGCAGTTCAAACAGCGCCAGCTCGCGGCGCGGCAGGTCGAGGGGGCGGTCTGCATGCAGCACGGTGCGGCGCACGCGGTCATAGACGAGCTGGCCGACGGTCTCGAGCTCGGGCGCCACCTGCGGACGCCGCCGCGCCAGCGCGCGCAACCGCGCGATCAGCTCCTCCATGTCGAAGGGCTTGACCAGATAGTCATCCGCCCCCGCATCGAGCCCCGCGACCCGTTCCGAGGTCTTGCCCCGCGCGGTGAGAATCAGGACCGGAATCGGTTCGCCGCGCCCGCGCAACCGGCGGATGATCTCGATCCCCGACAGCCCCGGCAGGTTGATATCGACCACCGCAACATCCGCGGAATGGCGCGCCAGAAACGCGTCAGCCTCCAGCCCGTCGTCCAGATGGTCCACGGCATGTCCTTGATCTTGCAAGGCATTCTCGATGCCTTTGGCAAGGTTCAGGTTATCTTCCACCAAGATGATCCGCATCGCTGGCCTTTTTCGATCCTTGGACAGGTTTTGGACAGCTACAGTGCCTAAGGTCGCCATCAAGCCGCGCTTGGGAGGAGAAATCAAGCACGGCCCCACGCTGCGGTCCTTTAGCAGGCCGCTGAAGAAGTCGGCTGTGCAGAACGGTTTTCTTTCGGCGCAACTGTCCGGGCTTGGCTTCGGGCGCCTTGGTGCAGAAAGTATGC
>JACXUS010000375.1 GCA_014763785.1 Sphingomonadales bacterium
GCCGCATCGCCACTCGCTACGACAGATGCGGCGAGATCTTCCTCTCCGCCATCTGCATCGCAGCGACCGTCATGTTCTGGTTGTGAGTCCTGACCCTAAATATCCCGGGGTGAATTCGGGCGAAGCCCGAAGAGGGGCGGCGCCCCTGCCCGGCTGGCCTCACGCAGCGTCGGGATTGGAGGATGACCGCTCTGCCTGTATTATGGGCCAAATGCCCGGAGGCCGCATGACCCGTATCACCCTGCCCCATTCGATTGCCGAGCATTTTGCCGATGGCGTGATGCATGTTCTGGGCGTGCTGGCCGCGGTGGCGGGGGTCTCGGCGCTGATGGTCTGGGCCGCGCTGCGCGCGCCCGAGGGGGCGATCTGGCCGCTGGTGATCTATGCGGCGGGCTTGCTCACCTCGTTCGGGTTTTCGGCGGCCTATAATCTGACGCTGCATGCGCCCACCCGCGCGGTGCTGCGCCGGCTCGACCATGCGGCGATTTATCTTTTGATTGCGGGCACCTACACGCCGATGGCGCTTCTGGGGCTGGGCGGGACAGCGGGCGCATGGCTTTGCGCCGCGATCTGGGCGCTGGCGGTGCTCGGCATGGTGATGAAGCTGGGTTTTTTCCACCGCTTCGAACGGGCGGGGTTCTGGCTTTACCTCGCGATGGGCTGGATCGGCGTCGCGGCCCTCTGGCCGCTGATCCAGGCGCTGCCGACGATGCCGCTGGTGCTGCTCGGCCTCGGCGGGCTGATCTATACGGTCGGCTCGGTCTTCTACAGCCTCAAGCGGCTGCCGTTCCAGCGCGCGATCTGGCATGGCCATGTGATCGCCGCGGCCGCCACGCATTATGCGGCGGTGGTGCTGGTCACGGCCCACTGAGGGGGCTCTGCCCCCGCTGCGCTCCCCCGGGATATTTTTGGCAAGATGAAAACGAACTCTGGCTCTTTCATCTTGCTCCAAATATCCCGGGGTGAGGGCCGAAAGGCCCGAGGGGCAGAGCCCCTGCGCGTTCAGAGCGGCTCGATATCGCCCGCGGCGCGCTGTGCGTGGAACTCGGCCACGAAGGCCGAGAGGCGGCCGCCCGCGATCGCCTCGCGCAGCCCCGCCATAAGCTCCTGAAAATAATGCAGGTTGTGCCAGGTCAGCAGCATGCCCGAGATCATCTCCTGCGCCTTGAAGACATGGTGCAGATAGGCGCGGGAATAGTTGCGGCAGGCCGGGCAGCTGCAGGCCTCGTCCAGCGGGCGCGGGTCATCCATGTGGCGGGCGTTCTTGATATTGACCTGACCGCGGCGGGTCCAGGCCTGGCCCGTGCGCCCCGAGCGCGAGGGCAGCACGCAATCCATCATGTCAATGCCGCGCTCGACCGCGCCCACGATATCGTCGGGCTTGCCGACCCCCATCAGATAGCGCGGCTTGTCCGCGGGCAGCATCGCGGGGGCATAGTCGAGCACGCCGAACATCGCCTCCTGCCCCTCGCCCACGGCAAGGCCCCCCAGCGCGTAGCCGTCAAAGCCGATGCGGATCAGCGCCTCGGCGCTTTCCTCACGCAATTCGCGCGTCACGCCGCCCTGCACGATCCCGAAGAGCGCGTGCCCCGGGCGGTCACCGAAGGCGTCACGGCTCCGCTCAGCCCACCGCATCGAGAGCCGCATCGCCTCGGCCACGCGCTCGTCGGTGGCGGGCAGCGCCGGGCATTCGTCGAAGGCCATGACGATATCCGAGCCCAGCAGGCGCTGGATCTCCATCGAGCGCTCCGGGCTCAGGAAGTGCTTGGAGCCGTCGATATGGCTGGAAAAGGTCACGCCCTCTTCGGTCAGCTTGCGCAGGGCGGCGAGGCTCATCACCTGAAACCCGCCGGAATCGGTCAGGATCGGCCGCTCCCAGTTCATGAAGCGGTGCAGGCCGCCCAGCCGCGCGATCCGCTCGGCCGTGGGGCGCAGCATCAGGTGATAGGTATTGCCCAGAAGGATATCGGCCCCGGTCGCGCGCACGCTTTCGGGCAGCATCGCCTTGACCGTGCCCGCGGTGCCCACCGGCATGAAGGCCGGGGTGCGGATCTCGCCGCGCGGGGTCGAGATCACGCCGGTGCGCGCGGCGCCATCGGTGGCATGAAGGGTGAAGGCGAATTTGTCGGACATGCGGCACGCTCCTTTGGCCCGCGTCATAGGCGCAAATGCCGCGCTTGGGAAGCGCGGGCGTCAGGGGGGCCGGCCCCCGGTCCGGGGGCCGGCTTCG
>JACXUS010000376.1 GCA_014763785.1 Sphingomonadales bacterium
GGGCGGGGACGGCCAACTCGGGGCCCGAGAGCTTTTGCAGTGTATGGAACAGGTCCGAGCGCAGCACCGGCTTTTCCAGACACCCCGCCACCCGGCAATGCGCATTGGCCGCGTCGAAGGCCGCGTCATCCGAGGTCAGGAGCAGGATCGGCGTCTCGATGCCGCGATCCTGCAGCCGCTGTGCAAGCTCCAGCCCGTCCATCTGCGGCATTCGGTGATCGGTCAGCACGACGTCGAAACTGGCGCCCTCATCGAGCACATGCAACGCCTCGGCCCCGGTGCGGCAGAGCGTCACCTCCAGCCCGAAGGTCTCGAGCTGGCGTTCCAGAATCACCCGGTTCACCAGCAGATCATCGACCACCAGCGCCGCCTTGAGCGTGATCGGCGGCGTCGGCGCATCGGTTTCGGTCGCGGGTTCGGCGCGCGGCACGGTGATCTGGAAGCCAAAGCACGACCCTTCACCCAGCGCGCTGTCGACCCAGACCTTGCCCTCCATCAGATCGATCAGCTGCTTGGTGATCGCGAGACCAAGCCCCGTTCCCTCGAATTTGCGATTCGATTCGCTTTCGACCTGATTGAACTCACCGAAGACATGCTCGACATGCTCGGCCGCGATGCCGATCCCGGTATCCTCGACGGTGATATGCAGCTCGAACTGGCCCTCGACGCGCTCGAAGCCGACGACGCGCACCATGACATGGCCCTGCGCGGTGAATTTGACCGCATTGCCGATCAGGTTGGTCAGGATCTGCCGCAGCCGCCCCGGATCCGCGCGGAACCGCGTCGGCAGGAACATGTCGTAATCCACGATCAGCTTGAGGCCCTTGTCCTTGGCCGAGGGCTGCAACAGCACCATCACCTCGTGGATGCAGCGTTCGAGATCAAAGACCTCAGGGTAAAGCCGCAGCCGCTCGGCCTCCAGCTTGGAGTAATCCAGCACATCGTTGATGATCGTCAGAAGCGCCTCGCCCGAGGAGCGGATCGTTTCGGCATAAAGCCTTTGCTCCTCGGTCAGATCGGTTTCCGTCATCAGCTCGGCCATGCCCACGACGCCATTCATCGGGGTGCGAATCTCGTGGCTCATGTTCGCGAGGAAGGCCGATTTGGCGCGGTTCGCAGCCTCGGCATGGCGGCGCGCCTCTTCCAGTTCTTCCTCGCGCTGGATCGTCGCGGTGATGTTTTGCGCAAGGCAGACCAGATCGCCCTCTTCGCCCCAGCGGTCGATCAGCTTGATATAGCGTCCGTCGCTCGTGCGCAGCACGAAGGGTTCGATCTGATCGCGGCGGATGCGGGCGATCATGTCGTGATGCCAGTCGAGCGGGTCGCGCCCGTCCATCTCGACCATGCCGTGTTCGGCCACCAGCCGCAGCACCGAATCATAGGTCACCCCGGCGGTCACCGCGATCTCGCCCTTGAAGAACGACAGATAGGCGCGGTTCGCCACCACCAGCCGCAGATCGTGGTCATAGACGGCAAAGCCGTCGCGGATCGTTTCGAGCGCATCCCACAGCCGACGCTGGGCGATCTGCGCCTGAAAGGTGGCGCGCTCCAGATCGGTGCGCACGCGGCTGTTCTCGCCCTTGAGCGATTCGGCCTCGGTCAGGGCGCGTTGCAGCCCGTGGCGCTGCTGCACGATCTGATCGGACAGCGCGCGGGCATGCAGCGCGAGCTTCTGGTTCGCCGCGAACAGCTCGCGCTTCTTCTGTTCGAGCAACCGCTCGGCCGCGAGCCTTGCGCGCCGCTCCTGTGCCAATTTATCCGCGATGCTGGCACTCATCCCCGAGACCCAAGATTCCATCGCAGCCACCATGCATGGTTCGGGTGAATTTCCCCTTAACCGCGCCGCGGCGCTGCGGGGGTCGGGCGGTCCTGACTTGCCACGGGCCGGGGGGCGTGAAAGGCTCGCGCCAGCCCCGAACCGTCATCCCAGAGAGTGTCATGCGCCGCATCATCCTGTCCGCCCTTCTCGCGTCGCTCATCGGTGGCCTGCCCGCCGCCGCCGAGCCCAGCCGCCTGATCCCCGAGCGGCGGATGATGATGATCGAGAACCGCGATATCGCCGGGCGCGATCTGGCGCAGATCTTCGATACCAGCTTCGCGGGCTGCGAGGCGGCCTGCCTGGCCGATCCGTCCTGCGAGGCGATCACCTTCAACGCGCGCAACAATTCGTGCTTCCCAAAGGCCGAGCCGAGCGCGATGACCGAATATCAGGGCGCCTTCTCGGGGGT
>JACXUS010000377.1 GCA_014763785.1 Sphingomonadales bacterium
CCGCGTCCCGCGGCAGCCGCTTCTTCGCTGTCGATGTTTGTCCCATGGGGTCTTCCTCCTTCCCAAGAATAGCATGGAAAGAAGGTTAAGTGGACACCTAAACAAAATGGGCTCAAAACGAGGCGCTCGCCCCCCTTTCCCTCGCCCCTCCGTGCGCTACCTCCCGCAAAACCATCCCGGAGGCCCCCAATGACCACGACCCCCAAGACCTATGCCAAGACCGCCGAGGCGCTGGCGCGGCTGACGCCCGAGCAGTTCCATGTCACCCAGCACTCGGGCACCGAGCGGCCCTGGTCGGGTGAATATGTCGGCGAGAAGCGGCGGGGGATCTATGTCGATGTGGTCTCGGGCGAGCCGCTCTTTGCCTCGTCCGCGAAATATGAAAGCGGCTGCGGCTGGCCCAGCTTCACCCGGCCGCTGTTCGATGATCACATCGTCGAGCTGACCGACACCACCCATGGCATGGTGCGCACCGAGGTCCGCTCGGCCCATGGTGACAGCCATCTGGGCCATGTCTTCCCCGACGGGCCGCGCGATCAGGGGGGGCTGCGCTATTGCATCAACTCGGCCTCGCTGCGGTTCATCCCGGAAGAGGAGATGGCGGCCGAGGGTTATGGCGATCTGATCGGCCTGATCGGCTGATCTTTCACCCCCGCGCGCGCTGTGGCAGGGTGCGCCCGACAAAACAGGCAGGAGAGAGCGATGCGCAAGGTGGAACTGGGCCGCACCGGGCTGATGGTGAGCGAGCTGTGTCTGGGCACGATGACCTGGGGCAGCCAGAATACCGAGGCCGAGGGCCATGCCCAGATTGACGTGGCGCTGGATCGGGGGGTGAATTTCCTCGACACCGCCGAGATGTATCCGGTCAACCCGGTCACCGCCGAGACCGCGGGCCGCACCGAAGAGATCCTCGGGTCATGGCTGGCGAAATCGGGGCGGCGCGATGATCTGGTGATCGCCACCAAGATCGTCGGCCCCGGCCAGATCATCCGCCCCGGCGAGCAGATCGAGCCCGCAACGATCCGCCGCGCGCTCGAGGCCTCGCTGAAGCGGCTCGGCACCGATTACATCGACCTCTATCAATTCCACTGGCCGAACCGCGGCGGCTATCATTTCCGGCAGAACTGGGCGTTCAACCCGCAAAAGCAGCCCGACCGCGCGGCGATCGAGGCGAATATGATCGACTGCCTCGGCACGCTGGGCGAGTTGGTGGCCGAGGGCAAGATCCGGCATTTCGGCCTGTCGAATGACAGCGCCTGGGGCATGGCTGCGTGGTTGCGGCTGGCCGAGGCGGGTCACGGGCCGCGCCCGGCCTCGATCCAGAACGAATATTCGCTGATGTGCCGGCTTTACGACACCGATCTGGCCGAGCTTGGCCATCAAGAGGCGGTGACGCTCTTGGCCTATTCGCCGCTGGCGGTGGGGATGCTGAGCGGGAAATATTCCGGCGGCGCGGTGCCCGAGGGCTCGCGCCGGTCGCTCAACCGCGAGCTGGGGGGGCGGTCGAACCCGCGCGCCTTCGAGATCGCCGATCTTTATGTCGCAGCGGCGCGGGCGGCGGGGCTCGACCCGGTCAGCATGGCGATTGCCTGGACGCTGACCCGGCCCTTCCCGATCGTGCCGATCATCGGCGCGACCTCGGTGGCGCAGCTGGAAAAATCGCTCGACGGGGCGGGGATGACGCTGGACCCGGCTTTGCTGAAATCGCTCGAGAAGATCCATCATGCGCATCCGATGCCGTTCTGAGGCGCTGGCGGCGCTGATCGTCGTGCTGGCGCTGGCGGGGTGCAAACCGGCCGCGCCCAAGGCCGAACCGGCGCTGCTCCCCGTGGGTGCGGCGCGCGAAGCGCTGGAGCAGGCCGCTTGCGAGGCGCGCGATGGCCGCTGGATGCAGCGCGGCGGCGGCGGGTTCTTCTGTGCCACGCAGCCTGCGGATGGCGGGAAATCCTGCCGCACCGGCGATGATTGCATCGGCGCCTGTCTGGCGCGGTCGATGACCTGTGCGCCGATCGCGCCGCTGATCGGCTGCAACGAGGTGGTAACGGGCAGCGGCCTGCGGGTGAGTGAATGCGTGGAGTGATCGCGGGCCTGATGGCCCTCGCCGTGCTGGCGGCGTGCCGCGCGCCCGAGCCTGCGGCGGCGCCGGGGCTGCGGCGCGCGGGGGCGATGATTTCCTCGGCGGTGCTGTTCGATCCGGCGCGGTTCGGGGGGCGCTGGGTCGTGGCG
>JACXUS010000378.1 GCA_014763785.1 Sphingomonadales bacterium
GGATTTGAGTATTTGGACCAAGAAGAAGCAAGGGGGGGGCCAAGTCCCCGGTCCTGGTTTCTTCTTGGCAAAACTACTCCCGCCGGAGGCATCCGCCGGTGATCACAGGTGCGGCGAAAGATTGGCGCGGGGCCTCAACCCTCGGGCATGTCGCGGAACTTGATCGACTCGCCGCAGCCGCAGGCCTCGACCACATTGGGGTTGCGGAACTTGAAGCCCGATTCCAGCAGGCCCACCTCGTAGTCGATCTCGGTGCCCAAGAGGAACATCTGCGCCATCGGCGCGATCAGCACGCGCGCGGCACCCTCTTCGACGACGATATCCATCGGGCCTGCCTCGGCCGCGACCTCCATCGTATATTCCATCCCCGCGCAGCCGCCCTTCTTGACGCCGATGCGGAAGCCCGCGGCGCTTTCACGCGCCATCAGCCGGGCGATCTGATCGACGGCGGCGGGCGTCAGGGTGACGGGCGGTTTTCCGGGGATGGCGAACATGGGCGGGCTCCTTTGGAGCAAAGATAGGGCGGGCGAGCCCGGCAAACAAGCGCGCCCGTCGTTGGATCAGGGCAGGGCGGGATAGTCGGTATAGCCCTCGGCGCCGCCGCCATAGAGCAGTTCGGCGCGCAGCGCGTTCAGCGGCGCGTCGCGTTTGAGGCGCGCGGGCAGGTCGGGGTTGGCGATGAAGGGCCGCCCGAAGGCCACCGCATCGGCGGTGCCGCGGGCGACGGCCTCGAGCGCCATCGCGCGATCATAGCCGTTATTGGCGAGATAGGGCGCGGTGATCCGGTCGCGCAGGGCCTCGAGCGCGCCCGGGGCCCAGTCGCGCGGGCCGCCCGTCGCGCCCTCGACCATATGCACGAAGGCAAGAGGCCGCGCGTTCAGCACGTCGATTGCGGCCGCGAACAGCGCCGGTGTATCGCTGTCGAGGCCCACGTTATTGGCGTTCGAGAAGGGCGAGATCCGCACGCCGACGCGCCCCGGGCCCCAGACGCCCACCACCGCATCGACCACTTCGGCGAGGAACCGCACCCGGTTTTCAATCGCCCCGCCATAGCCGTCGGTGCGCTGGTTCGCGGTGTCGCGCAGGAACTGGTCGATCAGATAGCCGTTGGCGGCATGAATCTCGACCCCGTCGAAGCCCGCATCGCGCGCGCAAGTGGCAGCATGGGCGTAATCGGCCAGCGTCTGGGCGATGTCTTCCTCGGTCATCGCGCGCGGCTGCACGGTCTCGACAAAGGCGCTGCCGTCGAAGGTCTTGGCGCCCGCCGACAGCGCCGAGGGGGCGACCGGGGTCAGCCCGCCCTCGATGATCGAGGGATGCGAGATGCGGCCCACATGCCAGATCTGCGGCACGATCTTGCCGCCCTCGGCATGAACCGCATCCACGATCTTGCGCCAGCCCTCGACCTGCGCCGCGGTATGGATGCCCGGCGTCCAGGCATAGCCCTGCGCGATGGGCGAAATCTGCGTGCCCTCGGTGATGATCAGCCCCGCGCCCGCGCGCTGGCGGTAATACTCGATCATCAGCTCGGTCGGCACCCGGTCGGGCGCGCGGTTGCGCGTCAGTGGCGCCATCACCAGCCGGTTGGCGATCTCGATCTCGCCAAGGCGGCCGGGGGAAAACAGGGGTTCGGTCATGACAGGTCCTTTCCGCAGGTCTGCCCGTCATCTGCGCCGCGGCGCGTGCGGGTCAAGGGGCGGCGCCATGCACAGCCCCCTGCGCGGAAATGCGCGCCTCACATGAAGCCCAGCTCCAGCCGCGCCTCGTCCGACATCATGTCCATGCCCCATTGTGGCTGGAAGGTCATCTCCACATCGACATCCTGCACCCCCGCGACCGAGGCCACGGCGTTTTGCACCCATTCAGGCATCTCGCCCGCAACGGGGCAGCCCGGCGCGGTCAGGGTCATCACGATCTTCACCTCATTCGCGTCGGAAATCGTGATCGTGTAGATCAGCCCGAGGTCATAGATATTGACCGGAATTTCCGGGTCAAAGACGGTCCGGCAGGCCTCGACCACCGCCTCATGCAGCGGGTGATCGGTCGTGGAAGGCTGGATCAGCGGTGCGCCTTCCATCAGGGGCTCGGAGTTGTCGCTCATGGCATCCTCGGTGATTGTCGAGCGAATATATAAGAAATGGACGGGCCGAGGTAAAGGCCGCCGCCGCCGCGGCATGTTGCGCAGCCCGGGCCCCTCCATCATCTGTGCCCAAATATCCCGGGGT
>JACXUS010000096.1 GCA_014763785.1 Sphingomonadales bacterium
CCCCTCAACAGTGCTGAAAATATCCCGGGGGGCGCGGCACGCGCGGGGGCAGAGCCCCCTCACCGCCCGCCATCCCGCGCCCCACCTGCTTCTGCGTCCCGCCTATTTCCGGGCCCGGAAGAACCGCGCGCGTTCATAAAGCGCCTCGAGCCGCGCCATCCGCGCCGAGGTCTCTTCCCAGGTCAGCGACTGCACCGCCGCCATCAGCGTTTCAACCAGCACCTGAATCGCCACCGTCGAATCCCAGGCCGAGGGGACCTCGACCTCGGCCGAGAAGCGATAGCGCGCATGCGCCGCCGCGGGGCTCACCCAAGGGTCGGTGATCAGCACCACCTCGGCCCCCTGTTCGCGGGCCATTTCAACCAGTTGCAGGACGTTGTTCTCATAGCGGCGAATGTCGAAGGCCAACAGAACATCGCCCGGCCGCATCTCGATCAGCGCGGGCGGCCACGCGTTCGAGACCGGCATCAGCAGCTCCACATCGGAGCGGATCACCTTCATATGCGTCACGAAATACTCGGCCATCGCCAGCGTGATCCGCCCGCCGGTGGCAAAGATCTTGCGCCCCGGATCGGCCATCAGCGCCGCCACCGCATCCAGATCATCATGGTCGATCTGGCGCAGCGTCGCCTGCAGATTGGCCAGCACCGCGTCGGCGAAGCGGTTCAGGATATGCGCCTCGGGGGCCGCGCCGGCCCAGCGGTCGTGCTTGGCGAGCGGGCTTTCCAGCTGCGCCTCGAGTTCCGCGCGCACCGCCGTCTGCAGGCCGGGATAGCCGCCAAAGCCCATCTTCTGCGCCAGCCGCACCACCGTCGGGCTGCTGACCTCGGCGGCGCGCGCGAGCTGCGTGACCGAACCGAGCAGCGCCACCGGATAATGCCGCAGGATATGGCTCGCCAATTGCTTCTCGGCGCGCGTCATCGCGCCAATCGCGCCGCGCAGCTGATCCTCGATCCGTCCCTCTGCCGCCAAAACAGGCATTCCTTTCGCCCAAGACCCGGCCCCGCGCCGATTCGCCGCCAAGAACAGATTGTAACAGATTTCCAGTCATTGAAATGATGTTGACAAAATGCGCCCGGCCGCGCGAGCCTCGGGGGAACGAGGCCCGGCAGGGGCCCATCAGAATCGACAGGGACGACCACGATGACGACAGGGATACCGCCGGTCGAGATCGAGAGGCCCGATGCCGCGGGCCGCTTCATCTTCGTCTGCGAACATGCCAGCAATGCCTTCCCCGCGCGCTGGGGCGATCTGGGGCTGGGCCCCGAGGCGCGCGGCGCGCATATCGCCTGGGACCCGGGCGCGCTGGGTCTGGCGCGGGCGCTGGCCGGGGCGCTCGATGGCCCGCTGGTCGCGGCCACCGCCTCGCGGCTGATTTATGATCTGAACCGCCCGCCCCATGCCCCCGGCGCGATGCCCGCGCGCTCGGAAACCTATGACATTCCCGGCAATGCCGCAATCACGACCGAGGACCGTCTGGCCCGGACCGAGGCCCTTTATCTGCCGTTTCACGAGGCGCTTGGCGGGCTGATCGCGCAGCGGCTGGCGCGCGGCCTCGCGCCGGTTCTGGTCACGGTGCACAGCTTCACCCCGGTCTGGTTCGGCCAGCCGCGCGCGGTCGAGCTGGGCGTGATCCACGATGCCGATCCGCGGCTCGCGCAGGCTTTGGTGGCCGAGGCGCGCGGGGCGCTGACGCTGGACACCCGCCTGAACGAGCCCTATTCCGCCGCCGATGGCGTGACCCATACGCTGGCGCGCCACGCCACGCCCATGGCCCTGCCCCATGCGATGATCGAGCTGCGAAACGACCTGATCGCGACGCAAGCGCAGCAGGCCGATATCGCCGCGCAGCTGGCGCCCTGCCTGATCGCGGCGCTCGCGCGGATCGAGACGCGGGAGGCCGCCTGATGCCCAAGCCCATCATCGCCTATCTGCGCGTCGTCGAGGGGCTGAATTACCGGGTGGGGCGGTTTGCCATGTATCTGCTCTATGCGATCATGGGCATCCTGCTGTGGTCCTCCTTCACCAAGATCCTGCATGTGCCCGCGATCTGGACGCTGGAAATGGCGCAGTTCACGCTGGTTGCCTATTACATGCTGGGCGCGCCCTATTCGATGCAGCTGGGCACCAATGTCCGGATGGATCTGATCTATGCGCGGTTTTCCACCCGCGGTCAGGCGGCGTGGGATGTGGTCACGATCTTCTTCCTGATGTTCTATCTGGGCGTCATGCTCTGGGGGGCGTTCGACAGCACCGCCTATTCCTTTGGCGTGAACGAGCGCGCGCCCTCGGCCTGGCGCCCGCCGCTCTGGCCGATCAAGCTGGTGATCACGCTCAGCTTCGCGCTGATGCTGTTGCAGGCCACGGCGCATCTGATCCGCGATATCGCCCTGATGCGCGGCATCGCCCTGCCTGCGGCCCCGACCGCGCCGGAGGCCCGCTGATGGATCACAACCTGATTGCGTTGCTGATGTTCTCGACGATGCTCCTGATGATGCTGACGGGGCAGCGGGTCTTTGGCGCCATCGGCTTTGTCGCGGTGGTGGCGGCGCTGGCGCTCTGGGGGCCGGGGGGCACCGATATGGGCTTCTCGGCGGTGATGAAGCTGATGAAATGGACGCCGCTGCTGACGCTGCCGATGTTCGTCTTCATGGGCTATGTGATGTCGGAAAGCCGTCTGGCCGAAGACCTCTACAAGATGTTCCATGTCTGGTTCGGGCCGGTGCCGGGGGGCCTCGCTATCGGGACGATCCTTCTGATGGTGATGATTTCCGTGATGAACGGGCTTTCGGTCGCGGGCATGGCGATTGGCGCCACCATCGCGCTGCCCGAACTCATGCGCCGCGGCTATGACAAGCTGATGATCTCGGGGGTCATTCAGGCGGGGTCCTCGCTTGGCATCCTGATCCCGCCCTCGGTGGTGCTGGTGCTCTTCTCGCTGATCGCGCGCCAGCCGGTGTCGGAACTGTGGCTCGCGGGCGCCATCCCGGGGCTGCTGATGGCGACGCTGTTCGTGATCTATATCCTCGTGCGCACCAAGCTGAACCCGGCGCTCGCCCCGCCGATGCCGCCCGAGGAACTGGCGCAGGTCACATGGGCCGAGAGGTTCCGGCTGCTCAGCGCAGGCCTGCTGCCGGTGTTCATCTTCGTCGCGATGATGGTGCCGTTTTTGAACGGCTGGGCCAGCCTGACCGAGGCCTCGGTGATCGGCGCGCTGGCGGCGGTTGCGGCCGCCGTGGTCAAGGGCCGCTTCACCCGGCGCGTCTTCGAGGTGGCGACGCGCCAGACGCTGGCGATTACCGTGATGTTCATGCTGATCATCACCGCCGCGCTGTCATTCGGCGCGGTCTTCGACGGGCTTGGCGCGGGGCGGGCGATCAATGACTTCTTCCTGAACTCCCTCGGCCTTGCGCCGTGGCAGGTGCTGGTGCTGATGCAGGCGAGCTTTCTTGTGATGGGGATGTTCCTTGACGATACCGCAATGCTGGTGATCGTGGCGCCGGTCTATGTCAGCCTTGCCAAGACGCTGGGCTTCGATCTGGTGTGGTATGGCGTGCTTTATACCATAACCTGCCAGATCGCCTATCTGACCCCGCCCTTCGGCTATAACCTCTTCCTGATGAAGGCGATGGCGCCGCCCGAATTCACCCTGCCGGTGATCTACCGCTCGGTCGCGCCCTTCGTTCTGGTGATGGTTCTGACGCTGGTGCTGGTGATGGTCTTCCCCGAGCTGGCGCTGTGGCTGCCACGCGAGGTGCTCGGACGCTGAGTTTCAACGACCCCGAACGGGGCGCCAAACCCGACAAGGAGAGACGACATGACGACGACGAGACGCAAGTTCCTGACCACCGGCGCGGTGGGGGCAGCGGCGGCGGGCCTTGCCGCGCCCGCCCGCGCGCAATCCACGATCAAATGGCGGCTGCAGACCTATGCGGGCCCGGCGCTGGCCGAAGAGGTGGTGAAACCCGCCATCGACGCCTTCAACACCATCGCCAATGGCCAGATGGAGATCGAGCTTTACACCGCCGATCAGCTGGTGCCCACGGGCGAGCTGTTCCGCGCGATGCAGAACGGCACGATCGACGCGGTGCAATCGGATGACGACAGCATGGCCTCGCCCACCGAGGTGACTGTGTTCGGCGGCTATTTCCCCTTTGCGCTGCGCTATTCGCTCGATGTGCCCGCGCTCTTCAATTCCTGGGGTCTGAAAGAGATCTGGGAGGAAGAATATGCCAAGGTGGGCATCAAGCATATCTCGGCGGGGTCGTGGGATCCGTGCCATTTCAACATGAAGGATCCGGTGAATTCGCTGGCCGATCTGAACGGCAAGCGCGTCTTCACCTTCCCGACCGCCGGGCGCTTCCTTGCGCAATTCGGGGTCATTCCGGTCACCCTGCCCTGGGAGGATGTCGAGGTCGCGCTGCAAACCGGCGAGCTCGATGGCCTCGCGTGGTCCGGCATCACCGAGGATTACACCGCCGGCTGGTCCAAGGTCGCGCCCTATTTCCTGACCAACAACATCTCGGGCGCGTGGATCGGGCATTTCTTCGCCAATATGGACCGCTGGAATGAGATCCCCGACCACCTCAAGCAGCTGATGCAGACCTGTTTCGACCAGTCGCATTACCGCCGTCAGTGGTGGTATTGGGCGGGCGAGGCGAAGCTGCGCGTCGAGGGCCCCGACATGACCCTGACCAGCCTGCCGGCCGAGGATTACGCGACCCTCGAGGCGGCCGCGCAGAAATTCTGGGACGAGATCGCCGCCGAAAGCCCGCTCAAGGCGAAGGTGGTCGAGATCATCCGCGCCTATAACGAGACGATGGTGAAGGCCGGTCAGCCCTATCGCTACGGCTGATCACAAGGAACCCGGCCTGGGGTCTGCCCTGCCGCCCCGCCCCCGGCCCGACCACAGAGCAATGAGCCCCGCCCGGTGCAGGCGGGGCCGTTTCAACGGAGGAAACCATGCCCGCCAACCTGACCCTGCCCGACCTTGCCACCGCCGTCGCCGCGGGCGAGATCGACACCGTGATTACCTGTATCTGCGACATGCAGGGGCGGCTGCAGGGCAAACGCTTCCATGCGCAGCATTTTCTGGACAGCGCGCATGAGGAAACCCATTGCTGCAACTATCTGCTGGCCACCGATATGGAGATGGTCACCGTGCCGGGCTATGCGGCCAGCTCCTGGGCGCGCGGCTATGGCGATTATGTCATGAAACCCGATCTGGCCACGCTGCGCCGCATCCCCTGGGCGCCGGGCACGGCGCTCGTGATGTGCGACGTGCTCGACCACCACAGCCACGCGCCGGTGCCGCATGCCCCGCGCAGCATCCTCAAACGCCAGATCGAGCGCGCCCGCGCCATGGGCTTTGAGCCGATGATGGCGACCGAGCTCGAGTTCTTCCTGTTTGAGGAGAGCTTCGCGCAGATGTTCGACCGCGGCTATCCGGCGCCGACCCCGATGGCGCGCCAAAATATCGATTATTCGATCATGGGATCGACCCGCGACGAACCGATCATGCGCGCGATCCGCAACGGGCTTTATGGCGCGGGGATCCCGGTCGAATGCTCCAAGGGCGAGGCCGATGCCGGTCAGGAAGAGATCAACGCAAAATATTCCGACGCGCTCGACACCGCCGACATGCATGCCCTGATCAAGCTCGGCGTCAAGCAGATCGCGCAGGACCACGGCGCCTCCGTCACCTTCATGGCGAAATACGACCATGCCCGCGCGGGCTCGTCGAGCCATATCCACCAGTCGTTGTGGCAGGGCGGCGCGAATGTGTTTTACGACCCCGCGGCCGAGCATGGCATGTCGCGGGTGATGCGCCATTTTCTGGCCGGACAGCTCGCCTTCGCGCGGGAAATCTCTTATTTTCTGGCGCCTTACATCAACAGCTACAAACGTTTTTGTGTCGGCATGTTCGCCCCCACCAAGGCGGTCTGGTCGCTCGACAACCGCACCGCAGGCTTCCGGATCTGTGGCGAGGGCACGAAATCGGTGCGCGTCGAATGCCGGATCGGCGGGGCGGATCTGAACCCCTATCTGGCCTGCGCGGCGCTGCTGGCCGCGGGGCTCGAGGGGATCGAGCAGATGCTGGAGCCCGGCGCGCCCGTTTCGGGCGATCTTTACCAGAACGACGCGGCGCAGAGCATTCCGAAATCGCTCGATGAGGCGGCCGAGGCGCTGAAGGACAGCGAAGTCCTAGCGCGCGTCTTTGGCGAAGAGGTCGTTGCGCATTACTATCGCGCCGCGCGCTGGGAAATCGAGGAAAGCCACCGCGTGGTCACCGATTGGGAGCGCGCGCGCGGGTTCGAGCGCGCCTGAGGGTTTTACCGCGCCCAAGCCGGGGCGCGGGGGTTTGAGCGGGCCGAAGGGGCCCCGAAGGAAGGTCGCAATGACGAAGATGATCCAATGTATCTCGCCCGTGGACGGGCGGGTCTATGCCGAAAGGCCGGCGCTGAGCCTGCCCGAGGCCGAGGCGGTGGTGGCGCGCGCGCGCGCCGCGCAGGGCGCATGGGCCGCGCGGCCCTTGGCCGAGCGCATCGCGCTGGTGCGCGCGGGTGTGGCGAAGCTCAACGAGATGAAGGACCAAGTGGTCGAGGAACTCGCCTGGCAGATGGGCCGCCCGACCCGCTTTGGCGGCGAATTCGGTGGGGTGAACGACCGCACTGACTATATGGCGCAGATCGCCGAAACCGCGCTCGCGCCCATGGTGATCGAGGACAGCGAGCGTTTCACCCGCCAGATCCTGCGCGAGCCGGTGGGCGTCGTCTTCATCGTGGCGCCGTGGAACTATCCCTATCTGACCACGATCAACACGCTGGTGCCCGCGCTGATCGCGGGCAATACGGTGGTGCTGAAGGCCGCGAGCCAGACCATGCTGGTGGGCGAGCGTCTTGCGCAGGCCTTCCATGCCGCCGGTATCCCCGAGGATGTGTTCCAGAACGTCACCCTGCCCCATGACGTGACCGAGGCGCTGATCGGCCAGCGCGCGTTCAACTTCGTCAACTTCACCGGCTCGGTGAAGGGCGGTCAGGCGATCGAGCGCGCCGCCGCGGGCACGTTCACGGGGCTCGGGCTGGAACTCGGCGGCAAGGACCCGGGCTATGTGGCCGCGGATGCCGATCTCGACGCCGCGGTCGACAGCCTGATGGATGGCGCGATGTTCAACGCGGGCCAGTGCTGCTGCGGGATCGAGCGGATCTATGTCCACGAAAGCCTCTTTGACGCCTTCGTCGCCAAGGCCGTGGATTGGGTCAAGGCGCTGCGCCTTGGCAACCCGTTTGAGGCGGGCACCACGCTTGGCCCGATGGCGCATGCCCGCTTCGCGGCACTGGTGCGCGCCCAGATCGCCGAGGCGGTGGCCGAAGGCGCGCAGCCGCTGATCGACCCCGCGCTGTTCCCGGCCGATGATGGCGGCGCCTATCTTGCGCCGCAGATCCTTGTGAACGTCAATCACGAGATGCGGGTGATGCGCGAGGAAAGCTTCGGCCCGGTGGTCGGCATCATGGCGGTGAAGGACGATGCCGAGGCGGTGGCGGCGATGAACGACAGCCCCTATGGCCTGACCTGTTCCATCTGGACCGCCGACCCCGCCCGCGCGGCCGAAATCGGCGCGCAGCTGCAAACCGGCACGGTCTTCATGAACCGCTGCGACTATCTCGACCCGGCCTTGTGCTGGACCGGCTGCAAGGACACCGGGCGCGGCGGCTCGCTCTCGGTGCTTGGCTACCATTCGGTCACGCGCCCGAAATCCTACCATCTCAAGAAGGTGACGAAATGACTGCCCCAACCGTGAACTGGTCCTATCCGACCGCGATCAAATTCGGCCCCGGCCGCATCCGCGAGCTCGCCGATCACTGCAAGGCCGCGGGGATCGCCAAGCCCCTCCTGGTGACCGACAAGGCGCTGGCCGCGCTGCCGATCACCGCCGCCGCGCTCGATGTGCTCGACGCGGCCGGCCTTGGCCGCGCGATGTTCGCCGACGTCGATCCGAACCCGCATGAGGGCAATATGGCCGCGGGCATCGCCGCCTATCTGGCCGGCGGCCATGACGGGGTGATCTGCTTCGGCGGCGGCTCGGCGCTCGATCTGGGCAAGATGATCGCCTTGATGGCACATCAAGATAGCGGTCTGAGCGTCTGGGATCTGGAGGATATCGGCGATTGGTGGACGCGCGCGGATGCCGCAAAAATCGCGCCGATCATCGCGGTGCCCACGACCGCAGGCACCGGGTCGGAGGTCGGGCGCGCGGGGGTGCTGACGAATTCCGAAACCCACAAGAAGAAGATCATCTTCCACCCGAAACTGATGCCCGCGGTCACCATCTGCGACCCCGAGCTGACGGTCGGCATGCCCGCCTTCATCACCGCGGGCACCGGCATGGATGCGCTGGCGCATTGTCTGGAAGCCTATTGCAGCCCGTTCTATCACCCGATGAGCCAGGGCATCGCGCTGGAAGGCATGCGGCTGGTGTTCGAGAACCTGGCTACCGCCTATGCCGAGCCCGGCAATCTGGAGGCCCGCGCCAATATGATGAGCGCGGCCGCGATGGGGGCGGTCGCCTTCCAGAAGGGGCTGGGCGCGATCCATTCGCTGAGCCATCCGGTCGGCGCGGTCTATGGCACGCATCACGGCACGACGAATGCCTGCGTGATGCCGATGGTGCTGGATTTCAACCGCGCCGCGATCGAGGAGCGGATCGGCAAGGCCGCGGCTTACCTTGGCATCGCGGGCGGGTTCGAAGGCTTCCGCGCGGCGGTGATGGATCTGCGCAAGACACTGAAGATCCCCGAAAACCTGACCGCGATGGGGGTCAAGGCCGAAGACCTCGACATGCTGACCGAAATGGCGCTGGAGGACCCCTCCTGCGGCGGCAACCCGATCGAGATGACGGCCGAGAACACCCGCGCCCTCTTCGAGGCCTGCCTCTGAGGCGCAACCTTGGTCCGCCCGTGGCCCGATCCCGAGGGATCGGGCCACGGGCCCCGGGGGCGGCACGGCGTGCCGGCCCCGTGCCCGGTAGGATGGTCTCCCGTGGCTCTTACTATCGGAATCGTCGGACTGCCCAACGTCGGCAAGTCCACCCTGTTCAACGCGCTGACCCGCAACACCGTCCTGGCGGCGAACTACCCGTTCGCGACCATCGAGCCGAACATCGGCGTGGTCAACCTGCCGGACCCGCGGCTGGACCGGCTCGCGGAGATCCACGGCTCGGAGCGGATCCTGCCCGCGACCGTGTCCTTCGTGGACATCGCCGGCATCGTCAAGGGCGCGTCCGAGGGGGAGGGCCTGGGCAACCAGTTCCTCGCCAACATCCGCGAGGCGCACGCGATCGCCCAGGTGGTCCGCGCCTTCGACGACCCGGACGTCATCCACGTCGACGGCGAGATCGATCCCGCCTCGGACATGGAGACGATCAACACCGAGCTGATCCTCGCCGACCTGCAGACCCTCGAGAACGCTATCCCGCGCCTCGAGAAGCAGGTCAAGATCAAGAAGGCCGACCCCGCCAAGCTCGCCGCCATGCAGCAGGCGCAGACGATCCTCGAGCGCGGGGACACCATCTTCGGGGCGGCCGAGAAGGAGAAGCTGGACGTCGACCAGCTGCGCGACCTCAGCCTGCTCACCGCCAAGCCGTTCATCTACGTTTTCAACGCCGACGACGGGGTGCTCGGCGACGAGGCCAAGCAGCAGGAGCTGCGCGATCTCGTGGCGCCCGCCGACGC
>JACXUS010000097.1 GCA_014763785.1 Sphingomonadales bacterium
CGGCGCTGTGCATGGCCGCAACGCTGGTGCTGGCGCCCGTCCTGTGGTCGCAGGGCTATCAGATCGTGGCGCTGGCAGGGGCGGGGCTTGCCCTTGCCGCGCTTCTGGCGCTGCCCCTGCCCGCGCGCGCCGACGAGCGCCCGCAGGACGGCGCCGGGCCGATGTCGGCGATCGACTGGCTCTCGCGCTCGGTGGTGACCCCGGCCGCGATGGGCCCCGGCGGCCATCCGGGCGCGAGCTCGGGCAGCGCGGCCACCGGCCCCGCGCGGCCGGGCGAGCCGCCCGTCACCTCCGGCGTCGGCACCGAAGACGTCGCGGTCAGCTCGCTCGACGCGCCCTCGGCCAATGCGCTGGGGCTGTTGCCCGCGCGCACGACCGGCCTGCCGCCCGGCCTCTGGGGCGCAACGCCCGAGGCGGAGCTCGTCAGCCTGCTGCGCAAGGAGCGGCTCGACCCGCTGCCCTCGATTCAGGCCTTCCTGATGGAACTCTCGCTGGCCGAGCTTGACCCGCCGCGGATCGTCACCAGCCCCGGGCGCAATGCGCTTTACCTCGCGCGGGTCGACCGTCTGCTGGATCTGGGCGCGCTGGATCAGGCGGCGGCGCTTCTGGAACAGGCCGATCCGACCGACGCGGAGGTGTTCCGCCGCCATTTCGACGTGGCTTTGCTGCTCGGCCAAGAGGATCGCGCCTGCGAGATCCTGCGCAGCTCGCCCGAGATCGCGCCCTCGTTCCCGGCGCTGATCTTCTGCGTGGCGCGCAATGGCGACTGGCAGACCGCGGCGCTGAGCTTCGGCACCGGGCGGGCGCTCGGCCAGATCGAGCCCGATATCGAGCCGCTCTTGGAGCGCTTCCTCGATCCCGAACTGGCCGAGGATGTCGAGGACCTGCCGCCGCCCGCGCG
Organism: Sphingomonadales bacterium; assembly: GCA_014763785.1. GTDB lineage: Bacteria > Pseudomonadota > Alphaproteobacteria > Rhodobacterales > Rhodobacteraceae > Rhodobacter. The sequence continues at coordinate 902 of JACXUS010000097.1, forward strand.
CCCCTCGCCCTTGGTCTTCCGGATGATGGAGGCGATTGGCCAGCCGATGCCCACGGGCCCCCTGCCCTTGGCCTTCGCGCAGGCCGATCTGCGCGCCAATACCGGATGGAAGGCGCGGATCGAGGCGGCCGAGCGGCTGGCGCGGCTGGGTTCGGTCGATGCCAACCAGCTCTTCGGGCTTTATACGGAGCGGCGCGCCGCGGCCTCGGGCGGGGTCTGGGACCGGGCGCGGCTGATGGCCGCTGCCGATGCGGCGATCGCGGCCAAGGACCGCGACCGGCTGGCGCAACTGCTGCCCGCGCTGTGGGATGCGATGCAGGCGCAGGAGCTGGAGACCGTGCCCGCCGCGCTCTGGGGCGCCGATCTGGCGGCGATGGCGCTGCCGGGGGACGCCGGGTGCATCGCCACGCGGATGGCGCTGCTGGGTCCTGCGGCCGAGGCCACCGCGCGCAATGCCAGCCCCCGCGATCTGGACGAGGCGCTGCTTTACGGCATCGCCAAGGGCTCGACCGCGACGCTGCGCGCGCAGGATCAGCTGGGCCTCGTGCTGAAACAGGTCTTTGACGCGCCGGTGCGGACGGCGCCGCCCAGCTATGCGCGGCTGATCCCGGATCGGCTGGGCGAGGCGCTGCTGGCGGCGATCGACGATGTGACCGAGGGCGCCAGGGGCGATTACCGCCGTCTTGTCGCCGGGTTGCAGATGATCCGCTTTGCCGGGCTCGAGGCGCTGGCGCGGCGCACGGCGCTGGAGCTTGTGATCCTCGAGCGGCGCGGATGAGCGCGGCGCCGGATCCGCGCTGGATCCCCACCTTCCTCGAGGCGCAGGCCGCCGAGGCCGGGGCCGCGCGCAACACGATCCTGAGTTATGGCCGCGATCTCAATGACTTCGCGGGCTTTCTTCAGGAAAAACATCTCAGCTTCGCGACCCTCACCCGCGCGGATATCGAGACCTATCTGATCCGCTGCGAAGCCGAGGGGCTGGCGAAATCGACCCGCGCGCGGCGCTTGTCGGCGATCCGCCAGCTCTACCGTTTCGCCTATGAGGAAGGCTGGCGCGCCGACAATCCGGCGATCCGCCTGTCCGGTCCCGGCCGCGATCAGCGCCTGCCGAAAACGCTGAGCGTGGAGGAGGTCGAGGCGCTCCTTGAGGCCGCGCGCGACCGGGGCCGCACCGCCCCCGAACAGATCCGCAACCGCTGCCTGATGGAGCTGCTTTACGCGACCGGCATGCGGGTGAGCGAGCTTGTGACCCTGCCGGTCGCGGCGGCGCGCGGCAATCCCGCGATGCTGCTGGTGCGCGGCAAGGGGGGCAAGGAACGGATGGTGCCGCTGAGCCCGCCCGCGCGCGAGGCGCTGGCCGCCTGGCTCACCGCGCGTGACGCGGCCGAGGACGAGGCCCGCGCCAAACGCCGCGCCGCGCCCTCGAAATTCCTGTTTCCGTCCAGCGCCCGGGAAGGCCATCTGACCCGGCAGGGCTTCCATGGCCTTCTGAAGGAGATCGCCGTGATGGCCGGGGTCTCGCCCGCGCGGGTGACGCCGCATGTGCTGCGCCACGCCTTCGCCACGCATCTTTTGCAGGGCGGCGCCGATCTGCGGGTGATCCAGACGCTGCTCGGCCACGCCGATCTGTCCACCACCGAGATCTACACCCATGTCCTTGACGAGCGGCTGAAGGCGCTGGTGCTGAGCCACCATCCGCTTGCCAGACAGACCGATCCCCCCTCTTGAACCGGCATCGCGCGCCCCCCATACTCCGGCCATCATGACAGCTGACACCTTCCCTTTGCTCGACACCGCCTTTTGGCTGACCGCTGGGGCCATCCTTCTTCTGCTGCTGGCTTCGGCCTTCTTCTCGGGGTCCGAGACCGCGCTGACCGCGGCGAGCCGCGCGAAACTGCGCGCGCGCGCCGACAAGGGCGACCGCGGCGCCGAGACGGCGCTGCATGTGACTGAAGATAACGAGCGCCTGATCGGCGCGATCCTCTTGGGCAACAACGTCGTCAACATCCTCTCGGCCTCGCTCGCGACCGCGCTGCTGACGCGGATCTTCGGGCAATCGGGCGTGGCGCTGGCGACGCTGGTGATGACGCTTCTGGTGCTGATCTTCGCCGAGGTGATGCCGAAGACCTATTCGATCGCCAATCCGGAAACCGTGGCCTCGCGCGTGGCCCGCCCGATCCGGGCGCTGATCCTGATCCTGTCGCCGATCGTGGCGGTGGTGCGGGTGATCGTGCGCGGGATCATGTTCGCCTTTGGCCGACGCACCGATGCCGATCAGCACATGTTCTCGATCCATGACGAGATCGCGGGCGCGCTGGCCATCGGCGCCTCCGAGGGGACGGTGGACAAGGAAGACCGCGACCGGCTGCTGGGCGCGCTCGATCTGGGCTCGCGCACGGTCGAAGAAATCATGCTGCACCGCAGCCAGATCGAGATGCTCGACGCCGAGGCCGACCCGGGCGAGGTGCTCAGCCTGATGCTGTCCTCGCCGCACACACGGATGCCGCTTTACAAGGGCGAGCGCGAGAATGTCGTGGGCGTGCTGCATTCCAAGGACCTGCTGCGCGCGGTGGAACGCTTCCTGCGCTCGGGCGATGGCAAGCTCGATTCGGTGAGCGATCTCGATCTGATGAAAGTGGCGATGAAGCCCTATTTCATCCCCGAGACCACGCCGCTTGACGAACAGATGCGCGAATTCCTGAAACGGCGGACGCATTTCGCGCTGGTCGTCGATGAATATGGCGATCTGAAGGGGCTCCTGACTCTTGAAGACATCATCGAAGAGATCGTGGGCGAGATTTCCGACGAATTCGACCCCAAGGCCGAGCGTCAGGTGAAGCCCACCGGCACCGGCGACTATATGGTCGAGGGCTCGGTCACGATCCGCGACCTCAACCGCGAAACCGACTGGTCGCTGCCCGATGACGAGGCGAACACCATCGCGGGTCTGGTGATCCACGAGGCGCAGACGATCCCCGAGGTGGGGCAGGTCTTTTCCTTCCACGGCTTCCGCTTCGAAGTGGTCGAGCGCAAGGACAACCGGATCACCAAGCTGCGCATCCGCCCGCTGCTGACCGTGGCGGAATAAGGGGGCCCTGCCCCCTCGCCCGTGCCGGGCTCACCCCCGGGATATTTCAGCACTGTTGAGGAGCAGAAGGCTTTCCCCTCAACAGTGTGCAAATATCCCGGGGGGGCGCGTAAGCGCGGGGGGCGAGCAGCCCCCCTCCGCCGTTATCACTCAGAGGAACGCGTCGGGCACCGCGGCCTTTTTCCGGGCCACATAGTCCGCCAGAGCCTCGGCCACGCCCGGGTCGATCGCGGGCGCCTGATAGTCACCCAGCATCTTCTTCACCCGCGCATTGGCCAGCGCCACGGTATCGCGCGCGCCCTCTTCCTCCCAGGTTTCGAAGGGCTTGTAGTCCAAGAGATCGGTCTTCCAGAAGGCCGATTTGAAATTGGCCTGAGTATGGCCGCAGCCGAGGTAATGGCCGCCCGGGCCCACCTCGCGGATCGCCTCCATCCCCTGCCCGTTCTCGGACATATCGACGCCCGCCGCCAGACGGTGCAGCACGCCGAGCTGATCGGCATCCATCACATATTTCTCATAGCTCGAGACCAGACCGCCCTCGAGCCAGCCGCAGGCGTGCAGCATGAAGTTCACGCCCGACAGAAGCCCGATATTGAGGCTGTTCGCCGTCTCATAGGCCGCCTGCGCATCGGGCAGCTTCGAGCCGCAGAACGACCCGGCCGAGCGATAGGGCAGCCCCAGACGCCGCGCAAGTTGCCCCGCGCCCAGCGTGATCTGCGCGGCCTCCGGCGTGCCGAAGGTCGGCGCGCCCGAGTTCATGTCGATCGAGGTCACGAAGGCGCCGAAGATCACCGGCGCGCCCTTGCGGATCATCTGGCTATAGGCCACCGCCACCAGCACCTCGGCCAGCACCTGCGTCAGCGTGCCCGCGACCGTGGTCGGCGCCATCGCGCCGCCGACGATGAAGGGCGAGACGATGCAGGCCTGGTTCGCCGCGGCATAGACCTCGAGCGCGTCCATCATGATCGGGTCGAAGGTCAGCGGGCTGTTGATGTTGACGAGGCTCGTCATCACCGTGTTCTCGTCGACGAATTTCTCGCCAAACAGGATCTTCGACATCTCGACCGAATCGACGCAGCGCGAGCGTTCGGTGACCGAGCCCATATAGGGCTTGTCGCTGAGCGTCATATGCGCGTGCAGCATGTCCAGATGGCGCTTGTTCACCGCCACATCGGTCGGCTCGCAGACGGTGCCGCCGGAATGGTGGACCCATTTCGACATCTGTCCGAGTTTCACGAAATTCCGGAAATCCGCGATGGTCGCATACCGCCGCCCGCCGTCGAGGTCGCGCACGAAGGGCGGGCCATAGACCGGCGCCAGCACGAGGTTCTTGCCGCCGATGGTGACGTTGCGCTCGAGGTTGCGGGCGTGCTGCACGAACATCGAGGGCGCCGTCTTGCACAGCTCGCGCGCAAGGCCGCGCGGCAGGCGGACGCGCTCGCCCTCGACCTCGGCGCCGACCGCGCGCCAGCGATCCAGCGCCGCGGGGTTATCGACGAAATTCACGCCGATCTCGGCCAGAACGGTCTCGGCATTGGCCTCGATGATCTGGAGGGCTTCCTCGTTCAGGATCTCGAGGTTGGGAATGTTGCGCTCGATATAGCGGGCAAATTCAACCCGCACCGCGCTGCGTTCGGCGCGCCGGGCCGCCCCGCCGCCGCCACGCGCGCGCCGCCCGCCCGATCCCTGATCGCCCGCACCCAGATCGCCCGCCGCCGGACCGACTGTCTCTTCCATGGCTTCCCTCCGCAAGGTTTCACCCAGTCTATCAAGGCCCGGGCGCCCCCCATGCGCGGATTGCGACCTTAGCGGTAGAGAAGCGACCGGCCCTCGGCGAAAAGATGGACCTTGGCCGGATCGGCGCCAAGCGCCACGGTCTTGTGGCGCAGATCGGCATGGATGCCGGGCAGCTTGGCGATGACCGGGGGCGCCTCGGCCCCCTGCGGGACATAGAGCAGCGTGACCTCGCCCAGGGCCTCGACGAAATCGACTTGGCCGGTGAAGATCGGCGCGTGGTCGCTGGGCACGAAATCCTCGGGCCGCACCCCGATATTGACGCGCCGCCCCAGATCGGCGGGCTGGCTCGGCACGGCGCTGCGCGCGGTGCCGCCGCTGTCCAGACGCACCGTGGTTTGCGCGCCGGTCGCGGTGATTTCGCCGGGCAGCAGGTTCATCGCGGGCGAGCCGATGAACTGGGCGACGAACTCATCGACCGGCCGTTCATAAAGCTCCAGAGGTGTGCCGACCTGCGCGATGCCCTTGTTGGCCAGCACCACGATGCGGCTTGCCAGCGTCATCGCCTCGACCTGATCGTGGGTCACATAGATCATCGTGCGGTCAGGCATCTGCTCCTTGAGCTGGGCGATCTCGATCCGGGTGGCGACCCGCAGCGCCGCATCGAGGTTCGAGAGCGGCTCATCGAAGAGATAGACCTTGGGGTCGCGCACGATGGCGCGCCCGATCGCCACGCGCTGGCGCTGCCCGCCCGAGAGCGCCTTGGGCAGCCGGTCGAGATAGTCCGTCAGCTGCAGGATGCGCGCGGCATTTTCCACAGCCTTGTCAATCTCTTGCGCGGGCTTCTTCGCAATTTTCAGGGCGAAGGCCATGTTCTCGCGCACCGTCATATGCGGATAGAGCGCATAGGACTGAAACACCATCGCAATGCCGCGCGAGGCGGGCGGAACATCGTTCACGCGCTGCCCGTCGATCTCCAGATCGCCCGCGCTGATCCGTTCAAGCCCGGCAATCATCCGCAGAAGCGTCGATTTCCCGCAGCCCGAGGGGCCCACGAAAACGATCAGCTCGCCCGCTTTAATGTCGAGGTCTATGTCCTTGAGAACATGGACTTCTCCGTAAGATTTCGCGATCCCGCGCAAGATCAGATCTGCCATGATCACCCCTTAATCCAAAAGCAACAGACTGGCCTGCCACGGGCCCAGATGCAGGCTGTGGTCGGCCGCGGGCCGGATCGACCCGAATTCCCCACCGATCGTCACCCAATTGCCCGCAGGCACCGTGGCATTGACCGGATGATCGGAGAGATTGAAAAAGCACAGAATCTCTTCGCCCTCATCGACCCGGCGGAAGCTGAGCAGGCCGTCATGGACGTGAAGATCCGTGAGAGCTCCGGCGCGCAACGCCTTGTGAAGTTTACGAAAAGCGATGACACGCCGGTAATGGTGCAAGAGCGCCCCGGGGTCATGTTCCGCGACATCCACCGCCAGATTGAGCTGCGCCGAAGACACCGGCAGCCAGGGCTTTGCGTTGGAAAATCCGCCATAGACCCCGTCCTTTTCCCAGACCATCGGCGTGCGGCAGCCGTCGCGGCCCTTGAACTCGGGCCAGAATTCGCGGCCATAGGGGTCTTGCAGGTCCTCGAAGGTGATCTCGGCCTCGGGCAGGCCCAGTTCCTCGCCCTGATAGAGGCAGACCGAGCCCCGCAGGCACATGAGCAACGTCAGATAAACCCTTGCCGCGGCAGCAGAAAGTTCCCAGCGCGAGATATGGCGCACGACATCGTGGTTGGAATAGGCCCAGCAGGGCCAGCCCTCGGCGGCGACCTCGGCGACCTTGTCGGACACCTCCTTGAAATAGGCCGCGGGCAGCGGCGCATGCCCCGACAGGAACTCGAAGGCATAGGACATCTGCATCTTGTCCTCGCCCGAGGTATATTCGCCCAAAATCTCCAGCCCGCGCTGGCTGTCGCCGATCTCGCCCACCGCCGCGGCCCCGTAGCCGTTCATCAGGGTGCGCAATTTCCGCAGGAATTCAATGTTTTGCGGGTGGTTCTTGTCATAGATGTGGCGCTGGTGATTATAGGGGTTCACCTTGGGCGCGGTCTGGTCGTTGCGCTCTTCGGGGGGCAGCGCGGGATTGTCGCGCAGCGCCTCGTCATGCATGTAGAAGTTGATCGTATCGAGGCGGAACCCATCCACCCCGCGTTCCAGCCAGAATTGCGCGACATTCAGCAATTCCTGCTGCACCGCCGGACAATGGAAGTTCAGATCGGGCTGCGAAACCAGAAAATTATGCAGGTAATACTGCTCGCGCCGGGCATTCCACTGCCAGGCCGGCCCGCCAAAGATCGACAGCCAGTTGTTGGGCGCGGTGCCATCGGGTTTCGGATCGGCCCAGACATACCAGTCGGCCTTCTCGCCCGTCCGCCCCGCCGCGCTCTCGCGAAACCACGGATGCTGATCCGAGGTATGGCTGAGCACCAGATCGATCATCACCTTGAGCCCCAGCGCATGCGCCGTCGCGATCACCTGATCGAAATCGGCGAGCGTGCCGAACATCGGATCGACATCGCAGTAATCGGCCACATCATAGCCGAAATCCTTCATCGGCGAGGTGAAGAAGGGCGAAATCCAGATCGCATCGACCCCGAGGCTGGCCACATAGGGCAGCCGCCGCACGATCCCCAACAGATCGCCCACACCATCGCCGTTGCTGTCCTGATAGCTGCGCGGATAGATCTGATAGATCACCGCCCCCCGCCACCAATCGGCCTCCTTGCGCAGGATATTCATTCAGCCTCCTTTCACCGAGCCGGCCAGAAGGCCGCGCACGAGGTATTTTTGCAGCGCGAAGAAGACCAGAAGCGGCACGGCGATCGACAGGAAGGCCGAGGCCGCGAGGATCTCCCAATCCCCCCCGCGCGAGCCCAGCAATTCGCGCAAGACCCCGGTCATCACCAGCTGGTCGGGGCGGTTGCCGAGGAAAACGGTTGCCACCAGCAGATCGTTCCAGACCCAGAGGAATTGGAAGATCGCGAAAGAGGCCAGCGCCGGGAAGCTCAGCGGCAGGATGATCCGGCGGAAGATCTGAAACTCGGTCGCGCCGTCCACCCGCGCGCTTTCGATGATCTCGCGCGGCAGGCCGACCATATAGTTGCGCAACAGGTAAATCGCCAGCGGCAGGCCAAAGCCGGTATGCGCGAGCCAGATCCCCATATAGCCCTTGCCGAGCCCAATCTCGTTGTGGAATTTCAAAAGCGGGATCAGCGCCAGTTGCAAGGGCACCACCAGCAGCCCCACCACCGCCGCGACCAGCAGCGCGCGGCCGGGAAACTCCATCCATGCCAGCGCATAGGCGGCAAAAGCGGCGATCAGGATCGGGATCACCGTCGCCGGAATCGTGACGGTCAGCGTGTTGATGAACGACTTGCCGATGCCTTCGGAAAAAAGAACTTTCCGGTAGTTCTCCAGCGTGAAACGCGGCGGATCCATGGACGTGAAAAAGATCCGCGTGCCACGCTTGTCCGTCATCTTTTCAGGCGAGCTGATCCGGAAATCCCCTGTCTCGCCGAGTGTCAGGTTGGCCCCGTCCTTCAGCTCAACCGGGGTGCCGGGCGTATAGGCCGCGGGCTCACGGCTGGAAACCCCAAAGGCAGTGATCCGGCCGGGCTGCCCGTCTTCAAAGACATTTCCAGCAATGACCCATTGGCCGCCTTCCTCGACTTGGGCGTCAGCCGCCGGAGCGCGGAAGACGATGTTCCGCTCCGTCGAGGTCAGGGCGGTCCACCAGCCCGAAACGGAGAGCTGATCCCCGTCCCGGAAGGACGAGACCAGAAGCCCGAAGGTCGGGATGGTCCACAAGACAACGAGAGCCAGCACGGACAGATGCACGACCCAGAGGAGCATGGGCTTGCGCCCTGCGATTCCTTCCATAGCAGTCTCTCCTATCCGTC
>JACXUS010000379.1 GCA_014763785.1 Sphingomonadales bacterium
ACAACCACCGCCGCCCTCATCAGGCCCTTGCCATGCGCACGCCTGCTGAGGCATTCAAATTAGCGGCTTAACCTGAGCAGATTCAGCTGGGTCAATACAAAGCTGAAGCGCCTTTTGGCGGATGCCCTGCTCGACCAGGCGGCGCTGAAGGATCTCCTTAGCCGAAAGTGGTGACGCCCGCCGCCAGGCGCGAGGCCGTCGCGATCCTCGTGGAATTGCACGAGATGAGCGAGCGGCGGGCGTGTTCCGTGATCGGTGCGGACCGAACCTCGGTTCGCTACCGCAACCGACGGCCCGACGATGCCGGGCTGCGCGAGCGGATGCGGACGCTCGCGGGCGAACGCCGCAGGTTCGGTTATCGGCGGCTGCATGTGCTGCTGAGAAGAGAGGGGTTGGTGATGAACCGGAAGAAGACCCAGAGGCTTTATCGCGAGGAAGGCTTGTCGGTGCGCAAGCGACGGGGGCGGAAGAAGGCGACCGGGACACGGGCGCCGTTGCTGACCGTCGCAGTTCGCAACGCCCGCTGGTCAGTCGATTTCGTGCACGACCAGTTCGCGCAGGGTCGTCGGTTCCGCGTCTTCAACGTGATCGACGACGTGACCAAGGAATGCTTGGCTGCGGTGGTCGATACCTCGATCTCGGGCCGCAGGGTCGCGCGCGAGCTCTCCGCGGTGATCGCGCGGCGCGGCAAGCCGGGCTTGATCGTCAGCGATCATGGAACCGAGTTCACCTCGAACGCGATGCTGGCCTGGACCGAGGAAGCTGGCGTGTCGTGGCATTTCATCGCGCCCGGCACGCCGATGCAGAACGGGATCTGCGAAGCCTTCAATTCGAAGATGCGGGACGAGCTATTGAACGAGACGCTGTTTCACGGGCTTGACCACGCCCGCGCCGTCGTCGCGGACTGGGTGGCCGATTACAACGCCGAGCGCCCACACTCGGCCCTGAGCTACCAGACCCCCGCCGCTTTCGCGGCCCAACTCACCGCAATGGGCGACCGGCTACACGCAACGGAAACGTTCCGCCGCTCGCCCATTGCTCCCGCGGCGCAACAGCGCCAAACTCAACCGCGGACTCCGGCATCAGTTGGATGAATGTCGGGGGTCACAGCAGAGGCGGGCCTGAGGGGGCTTGCCCCGGGGCCCCGGCCGGGTCTATGCCCGCGCCAAGCCCCGAGGACACCATGCGCCTGACCGCCCCGCTTCGTCCGATCGTCACCGACCCGATGCTTGCGCTCGCCGCGGGACTGCTGGTGATCTATGGCGCGCATGCGGCAACGATGCTGCCCTATATCTCGGCGCTGGCGGTGACGGTCTTCGGGCTGAATGACGGTGCCTATTCGGGGCTTCTGGTGGTGGCGTCCGCGCTGTCGGTGGGCTCCTCGGTGGGCTTTGGTATCCTCGCCGATCAGCGTGCGAACCGGCGCGGCATCGCGCTTCTGACCGGGGCCTTGCTGCTGGCGGGCACGGCGGCGGTCTGGGCCGCGCCGCACAGGCCCGTTTTCGTGCTGGCCCATGCCGCGGTGCTGCCGCTCTCGGGGTCGATCTTCGGGCAGCTCTTCGCGCTCGGGCGGCTCGCCGCCACTCTGCACCCCGAGGCCGAGCGCCCGGCGATCCTGTCCACGCTGCGCGCGGCCTTCGCGCTGCCTTGGGTGGTGGTGCTGCCGATCTGGTCGGTGGTCTTCGGCATGGGCGCGCCCCTGATGTGGGTCTATCCGGTCTGCGCGGCGCTGGCCTGCGCATTTCTTGCGCTGGTCTGGCGGTTCTGGCCGCGCGACGGGGCCACGCGCTGGCCCGATCCGAAATCGGGGCTGAGCTTCGCCGCCGCCCTGCGCGAGATGGCGGCGCCCGCCGTGCTGGTCCGCGTGGCCGCGCTCGGCACGATCAACGGGGCGGTGACGCTCTATCTGGTGTTGCTAGGGCTGATCTTTGCCACGGTGCCGGGGCGCGGCGCGGGGGATGTGGCGATCTATGCCGGGATCGTCGCGGGGCTCGAGGTGCCACTGATGCTGGCGCTGCCCTTGCTGATCGGGCGGGTGTCGCCGCATGCGCTGATCTTCGGCGGCACGCTGCTTTATGCGATCCATCTGGCGGGGCTGCCGCTCTTGGCGCCGGGGCCTGCGGTCTGGGTGCTGACCGCCTTTGGCGCGGCCGGGGGGGCGGTGGTGCTGACCCAGCCGATGGCC
>JACXUS010000380.1 GCA_014763785.1 Sphingomonadales bacterium
CATCGGCATCGCGCCCGCGCAGGGGCCCCGCGGCCAGCGCCACCACCTGCGGGTGATCGGCGGCCAGAACCGCGACCTCGCGGAATTGCAAGAGCGCCGAGACGAGGCGGTCGGCGGCCAGCTGCAGATCGGCGCGGCCGCGGTCCTCGACCCGGGCGAGCCCCTCGGCAAGGCTCAGCGCGCGCACCCCGAAAGCCGCCGCCCCGACCAGCGCGAGCCAGAGTGCGATCAGAACCGCGCGCCGCCCGAGGCGCGGCCTCGTCATGGCGCGATCGAATAAAGGATGAAGCCCGAGGCCGGGGCGTAGCTGTCATAGAGCCTGCGGGCGGCGGCATTGTCCTCGGCCGTCAGCCAGCGCACCGAAGGGTAGCCGCGCGCGCGGGCAAAGCCGCGGACATGTTCGATCAGCGCGCGCCCGACGCCCTGCCCCCGCGCCTGCGGCACGGAAAACAGGTCCGACAGATAGACCACCTGCCCCCCCGACAGCGAACGGTGCATCAGCGAATATTGCACCAGCCCCAGCGCCGCGCCGTCAGGCCCCCAGGCGATATCGGCCCAATAGGGCTCGGCCGGGTCGGTGATCCAGCCCCAGACCGCCTCGAGCACGGGCGCGGGATCGGTCTTGTAAAAGGCCGCATAGCCGCGAAAGAGCGCCTCCCAGTCGGGGCGGTCTGCGGGGGCGACGGGGCGGATCATCAGGCTCATCGGGGCTCTCCTTTGCCCCTTGATGACGCGGGGCGCGCGCCAGATCAAGCCGCGCGCGCGCGACGGGGTTTGCGGCGTTGGACCAGAAACGCCCGACCGCCCCGCGCCTCCTTCGGATTCTCCTGGCCAAAATACTCCCGCCGGAGGCATGCCCGGCCGGCCGCCCGGGACCGCGGTCGGATTTTGAGTATTTGGGCCAAGAAGAAACCAGCAAGACCCCGCCCCTTGCCATTGCCGCCCATCCGGGCTTCCCTGCACCCAAAGCCAGAGGACCCGATGCAGACCCTTTCCCAATCGCCGCTCGACCCCGATTTCGTGCAGAACCCCTATCCGTTCTACGACCGGGTCCGCGCCGCGCCGCTGGCCTATTGGGCCGAGTATGACCTGATCGTCACCGCGCGCGCCACGATCACCGGGGCGGCCTTGCGCGACCGGCGGCTGGGGCGCGAGGCGCCGCCCGAGGTCGCGCCGCCCGTTCCGCCGCATCTGGCGCCCTTCTATGACATCGAGGCGCATTCGATGCTGGAACTCGACGGGGCGCGGCAAAACCGGCTCAGGCGGCTGGTGCTGCGCGCCTTCACCTCGGCGCGGATCGCGGCGCTCGGCCCCGAGATTGCGGAACTTGCAAGCGCGCTGATCGACGCCTTGCCCGCGGGGGGTTGCGATCTGCTGGAGGCCTTTTGCACGCCGATTCCGGTGATCGTGATCGCGCGGATGCTCGGCCTGCCCGACAGCTGCACGCCCGATCTCTTGCGCTGGTCGCATGCGATGGTGGGCATGTATCAGGCCGGGCGCAGCCCGCAGACCGAGGCGGCGGCGGTGGCGGCGAGCGAAGAGTTCGTCACCTTCCTGCGCGCCCAGATCGCCCGGCGGCGGCGCGATCCGGGCAATGACCTGATTTCCGAGCTGATCGCCGCCGAAGAGCACGGCCGCCATCTGAGCGAGGCCGAGATGATCTCGACCTGTATCCTGCTGCTGAATGCGGGGCATGAGGCCACGGTCCATACGCTCGGCAATGGGGTCAAGGCGCTGCTGGCGCATGGCAAGGGCGGCTATTGGCTGACGCCCGCGCGGATCGAGGCCACGATCGAGGAGATCCTGCGCCACGATCCGCCGCTGCATCTGTTCACGCGCTGGGTGCATGAGGAGATCGAGCTGGGCGGGCACCGGTTTCAGCGCGGCGCGCGGATCGGGCTCTTGCTGGCTGGCGCGAACCGCGACCCGGGGCCCTGGGAGGCGCCCGAACGCTTCGACCCCGGCTGCCCGGTGCAGACCCATTTCAGCTTTGGCGCGGGGGCGCATTTCTGCCTTGGCGCGCCGCTCGCGCGGCTCGAGATGGCCGCCGCGCTGCCGGTTCTGTTCAAGCGCCTGCCTGCGCTGCGCCTGGCGGCCGCGCCGCGCTATGCCAATCTCTATCATTTCCACGGGCTTGAGCGGCTCGACGTCGCCTATTGAGCCCGCACGATCCCGGGC
>JACXUS010000098.1 GCA_014763785.1 Sphingomonadales bacterium
CGGGGTGATCCCCTGGCCCTTGAGCCGCGTCACATGCTCCGCGACCTGCGCGCGCACACGCGCCGCAAAGGCCTTGCCGTCGATGATCTTCGCGCTCATCTCAGTCCCCCTGAAGTCGTGCGGCGGCGGTTTCCAGCGCATGCCAGATCGAGCCCGCGGCCGAGCGCATGCCGATCACGGCCAGCCGGTCCTCGGCACGGCGGATCACGAAGACGCTCATATGTTCAAGCCCGGTGCGGGTGGCCGAGCCCGGGCCGAAGGCGGCCGCGTCGATATTCACGAGCTTCGCCATCAGCGCAAGGATCGGGCCCGCGCCCGCGGTTGACGCGATCTCGAAGGCGGTGAAGGCATCGGTCTGTTCGGTCACCGAACACTCGGGCGCGGCCTGTTTGACCACCGCGGCGAAATCCTCGGTGGCGCGGCCGGGGGCCTCGATCATCCATTGGCCGGGGCCGGTCCAGAAGGCGGCGATGCCGTTTCCGGCGTGCCACAGGCCGGGGCCCGGCAGCGACAGGCCCATCGGCACCGGCTGGGCCGCGCCGCGACGCAGCGCGAGCGAGGCCAGCGCCAGATCGGCATTCTCGGCAATCGCCAGCGCGCCGAAACTTTGCACGCGGGCGAGCGATCCGCCAAGGGCGGTGATGGGGGCAAGATCAGTCACGCAGGCGTCCTCCCTCGGGGTCGATGAAATGGGGGCTGACGACGCGCAACCGCACGGCCTGCCCTTGCAGCGGGTTGGCGGCAATCACCACCTGACCCATCCGCGCCGGACCCTCGGCAAGGAAGCCAAGCCCGATGGCCGACCCCAGATGCGGCGAGTAACAGGCCGAGGTGATCCAGCCCAGATCGGTTTCGGTCACCTGCGCGGCGCCCTCCTCGAAGAGATGCGCGCCCGCGGTCACCGGCTCGGCAGCATCGACCGGGACGAGGCCCACGAGGCGGCGAGGCTCGGCAGCCATCCCCTCGAGCCGGCTCAGCACCGCGCCGATGCTGTCCTTCTTGGTCGAGACCATCTTGCCCATACCCAGCATCAGCGCGGTGGTCTGGCCGTTCAGTTCATTGCCCGCGGCATGACCCTTCTCGATGCGCAAGACACCCAGCGCCTCGGTGCCATAGGGCGTGGCGCCAAGGTCGGCGCCGCGCTCGACCATCCGCCCCATCAGTGCCGCGCCATAGCGGGCCGGAACCGCGATCTCATAGGCCAGTTCCCCCGAGAAGCTGATCCGGAAGAGCCGCGCCCGCAGCCCGCCGCAGACGGTCATCTCGGCGCAGGCCATGAAGGGGAAGCCCTCGTTCGAGATGTCGAACCCGTCGACGATGCGTTCGAGCAGTGCCCGCGCATTCGGCCCCGCGACCGAAATCTGCGCCCAGGCGTCGGTCGTGGAAATCAGCTGCACGTCCAATTCGGGCCACAGACACTGGCGCGCGAATTCCATGTGGCGATAGACCGGGCCCGCCTGTGCGGTGGTGGTGGTGACCACGAAATGATCCTCGGCCAGACGCGCGCAGGTGCCGTCGTCATAGGCGTGCCCATCCTCGCGCAGCATGAGCCCATAGCGGACCATCCCGACCTTCAGGCTGCCCATCGCATTGGCATAGATCCGGTTCAGGAACTCGGCGGCATCGGCGCCCTGCACATCGACCTTGCCAAGCGTGGTCACGTCACACAGCCCCACGCCCGCACGGGTCGCCAGCACCTCGCGGTCGACCGTCTCGCGCCAGGTCGTCTCGCCCTTGCGCGGGAAATATTGCGCGCGCATCCATTGGCCCACCTCGACGAAGACCGCGCCCTGAGCCTTGGCCCATTCATGCGTGGGCGTCAGGCGCCGGGGCCGGAAATGCGTGCCGGTATCGCCGCCGCCCAGCACGGCCAGCGACACGCCGGTATAGGGCGGGCGGAAGATCGTCGTGCCGGTCTGGGCAATCGTCTTGCCGGTCAGCTCGGCCATCACCGCGAGCGCGGTGACGTTCGAGGTCTTTCCCTGATCGGTCGCCATGCCGAGCGTCGTCCAGCGTTTCAGATGCTCGACCGGAACCATGTTCTCCTGATGCGAGAGTTTGACGTCCTTGACGGTCACATCGTTCTGGAAATCGACCCAGGCGCGCGCCTTTCCGGGCACATGCCAGAAGGCGGCCTGGGCTTGGGGTGCATCCTCGGCGCGGGGCAGGTCGGGCAGGGCGGCACTGATGCCCAGACCAGCCAGCGCGGCCACGGCGGCCTCGGCGCCCGAGGTCAGCGCCTGATGCGTCGTGCCCCGGCCCGCGGCGGCACCGGCCACCACCATGCCGGGCGGCAGGTCGGCGCCGGGCAGGAAGGCGAGGGTGCTTTCATCCCAGACCGGGCGGCCGCGGTGATGGCTGGCCAGATGCACGTTCGGGTTCCAGCCGCCCGCCACGCCAAGCGCCCCCGCCTCGATCCAATGGCTTTGGCCATCGCGGGTGATCTCGAGGCTTTTGAGCCCCAGCCGCCCCTTGGTGTTGCTGACCACGGCGCCCGCGAAGAGGGGGTATTTCCCCAGCGCCTTGGCCCCGGCGCGGGTGTCGATCACGCCCGCGATCTCGACGCCCTTGGCGATCAGGTCGAGCGCCGTGCGGTGACCATCGTCGCCATTGGTGAAGATCGCGACGCGGTTCGCCGGGCTGACCGCATAGCGGTTGGCATAGGTGCGCATCGCGCCCGCCAGCATCACGCCCGGACGGTCGTTGTTGGCAAAGGGGATGTGGCGTTCCGTGGCGCCCGCGGCCAGCACGATGCGCTTCGCGGTGATCCGCCACAGCGTCTGGCGCACGCGCCCGCCGGGGGTGGCGAGATGGTCCGAGACCCGCTCGACCGCGCCATAGATGCCGTGATCGAAGGCGCCGAAAACGGTGGTGCGGCGCATCACGCGCAGGTTGGGCAGGCTGTCGAACTCGGCCTGGACCTGCGCGATCCAGTCGCCCGCGGGCAGGTCGTTCAGCGTGTGGCTTTCCGCCATGAGGCGGCCACCGAGGCGGAAATCCTCATCAGCAAGGATCACCCGGGCGCCTGCACGCGCCGCCGTCAGCGCCGCCGCCAGACCCGCAGCGCCCCCGCCGATCACCAGCAGATCGCAATGCAGGAAGCCCTTGTCATAATCATCCGGGTCGGGAAGATGCGTCAGGCTGCCAAGCCCCGCGGCGCGGCGGATCAGCGGCTCGTAGAGCTTTTCCCAGAAGGCGCGCGGCCACATGAAGGTCTTGTAATAGAACCCCGCCGCGAAGAAGGGCGCGGCCAGATCGTTCACCGCCAGCAGGTCAAAGGCAAGGCTGCCCACCCGGTTCTGGCTGTTCGCGATGAGCCCGTCATAAAGCTCGGCCATGGTGGCGCGGGTGTTGGGTTCCTGCCGCGCGCCGGTGCGCAGCTCAACGAGCGCGTTGGGCTCTTCGGAGCCCGCCGAGACCGGCCCGCGCGGGCGGTGATACTTGAAGCTGCGCCCCATCAGCCGCACGTCATGGGCCAGCAGCGCCGAGGCGAGCGTATCCCCCGGATGGCCGGTATAATCCTTGCCATCGAAGCGGAACCGCAGAGATTGCGAGCGGTCGATCAGACCCCCGGAAAGACGGCTCATTGCGCACCCCCTTTGGCGGCCAAGGCCACATCGCGCGCCAGTTCCGCGCCCAGAATTTCATGGGTCACCGTGTTGCGCGTGACCACCAGCCACGACCGGTCGCCCTGTTCGTGGAACCACAATTCTCGGTGCACGCCCGCCGGGTTGTCGCGCAGATAGACGTAATCGTAGAACGCCTCGGCCGCGCCTTCGGCCATGCCGTCGGGACGGTTCAAAAGCGACGCATCGCCCAGATAGGTGAATTCCTGCGCGTCGCGAAGGCCGAGGAGAGGATGGGGGATCAGCATGATGTTTCTCGGTGCTTGAAGCTCAGTGCAGGTTGGGCTGGGCGCCCATGCCCTTTTCGTCGATGACAAGCCCGCGCGCGAAGCGGTCGAGCCGATAGGCGGCCGCGGTCGGATGCGGCGCGTCGGTGGCCAGAAGCTGGGCGAAGGCATAGCCGCTGGCGGGCGTCGCCTTGAAGCCGCCATAGCACCAGCCCGCGTTCAGATAGAGCCCCTCGATGCCGGTGCGGTCGATGATGGGCGAGCCGTCCATCGACATGTCCATGATGCCGCCCCAGGCGCGCAAGAGACGCGCGCGGCCGATCGCGGGCATGAGCGCCATGCCGCCCTCGGCCACATCCTCGATCACGGGCAGGTTGCCGCGCTGGGCGTAGCTGTTGTAGCCGTCGATATCGCCGCCGAAGACCAGACCGCCCTTGTCGGATTGGCTCACGTAGAAATGCCCGGCGCCGAAGGTGATGACGCCATCGATGAAGGGTTTCAGCCCCTCCGAGACGAAGGCCTGCAAGACGTGGCTTTCGATCGGCAGGCGCATGCCCGCCTTGGCCATGACGCGGCCCGACGAGCCCGCCACCGCCACGCCGACCTTTTTCGCGCCGATGTAGCCGCGCGTGGTCTCGACGCCGAGCACCCGGCCGTTCTCGATGCGAAAGCCGGTGACCTCGCAATTCTGGATCAGATCGACGCCCAAGAGGTCCGCCCCGCGCGCATAGCCCCAGGCCACGCCATCATGGCGCGCCGTGCCCGCGCGGCGCTGCAGGAGCCCGCCCTTGATCGGGAAGCGCGCGTTCTCGAAGTTGAGCCAGGGATACATCGCGCGGACCTGCTCGCGGTCCAAGAGCTCGGAATCGGCGCCCGCAAAGCGCATCGCATTGCCGCGGCGGCGATAGGCGTCGCGCTGGGCGTCGGTGTGGATCAGGTTCAGGATGCCGCGCTGGCTGACCATCGCGTTGAAGTTGAACTCCTGCTCCATATTCTCCCAGAGCTTCATGGAGAATTCATAGAAGGGCTCGTTGCCCGGCAAGAGATAGTTCGAGCGGATGATCGTGGTGTTGCGCCCGATGTTGCCCGAGCCCAGCCAGCCCTTTTCCAGCACGGCGATGCGCTTGGCGCCGAACACCTTCGCCAGGTGATAGGCGGTCGCCAGCCCATGGCCGCCGCCGCCCACGATGACATAATCGTAGGAGGCCTGCGGCTCGGGGGTGCGCCACAGCGACCCCCAGCCCTTGTAGCCCGTCAGGGCCTCCTTGATGACGCGAAAACCGGAAAAGCGCATGATGGATCGTCTCGAAAGAGGGGATGCGGGCCCGGGGCCGGGCCCGCCGGTTGGATCAGATATCCAGCGTGTTGTCGCGCTCCCAATGCGAGAAATGGTTCACGAAGCTGTTCCATTCCTGCATCTTCAGCTTGATGTAGGCCGAGGAGAAATCCTCGCCCATCGCGGCCTTGAGGCCCGGGTCGGCGTCATAGGCGCGGATCGCATCCAGAAGGTTCAGGGGCAGCTTCGGCGCGCCCTCGATCTTGTGGCCCTCGGCATACATGTCGATATCGTAGCGCGGGCCGGGATCGGCCTTGGACTTCAGCCCCGAGAGGCCCGCGGCGATGATCACGGCCTGCAGCAGATAGGGGTTCACCGCGCCATCGGGCAGGCGCAGCTCGAACCGCCCCGGGCCGGGGACGCGCACCATATGGGTGCGGTTGTTGCCGGTCCAGGTCACGGTGTTGGGCGCCCAGGTCGCCCCCGAGATCGTGCGCGGCGCGTTGATCCGCTTGTAGCTGTTGATCGTCGGGTTGGTGATCAGCGCCAAGGCCGAGGCGTGCTTCATGATCCCGCCGAGGAAGTGGCGGCCATCATCCGACAGCGACAGTTCTTTGGAGGGGTCCGAGAAGGCGTTCTTGCCGGTCTTGGTGTTCCACACCGAGATATGCGCATGGCAGCCGTTGCCGGTCAGGCCCATGATCGGTTTGGGCATGAAGGTGGCGCGCAGGCCGTGCTTCTCGGCGACCGATTTCACCATGAACTTGAAGAAGGAATGCTTGTCGGCGGTGGCCATCGCGCCATCGTATTTCCAGTTAATCTCGAACTGGCCGTTCGCATCCTCGTGGTCGTTCTGATAGGGCTCCCAGCCGAGCTCCAGCATGTAATCGCAGATCTCCGCGATCACGTCATAGCGGCGCATCACCGCCTGCTGGTCGTAGCAGGGCTTGGCGGCGGTGTCATAGGGGTCGGAGATCTGCGTGCCCTCGGGGGTCAGCAGGAAGAATTCCGGCTCGACCCCGGTTTTCACCTCCAGATCCATCTCGGCGGCCTCGGCCACCAGCCGCGCCAGCACATTGCGCGGCGCTTGCGTCAGGCCCTGACCGTCCATCACGCAATTCGACGCGACCCAGGCCACATCCTTCTTCCACGGCAGCTGGATCACCGAAGGCGCGTCCGGCACCGCCAGCATGTCGGGATGCGCGGGCGTCAGGTCGAGATGCGTGGCAAAGCCCGCAAAGCCCGCGCCATCTTCCTGCATGTCGGAAATCGCCTGCGAGGGAACCAGCTTGGCGCGCTGGGCCCCGAACAGGTCGGTGTAGGAGATCATGAAGTATTTCACGCCCTTTTCGCGGGCGAAGGCGGCAAGATCGGTCATTGTTGTCATTCCCTGTTGGTGATGCGGGCGGGGTCCGTGCCCCGCCCGTCAAGTTCAGAACCCGCCCTGACCGGGGATCCAGCTGGTGCCGGCAAGCGGCACGCCCGCCATTGCGGCCGCTTCGATCGTCAGCGCGCAGAGGTCTTCGGGCTCGAGGTTGTGCACATGGCTCTTGCCGCAGGCGCGCGCGATGGTCTGGCATTCGAGCGTGAGCACCGCGAGATAGTTGCGCAGCTTGCGCGCGGCTTCCACCGGGTCGAGGCGCTTCATCAGCTCGGGGTCCTGCGTGGTGATGCCCGCGGGGTCGCGGCCCTCGTGCCAGTCGTCGTAGGCGTCCGCCGTGGTGCCCAGTTTGGTATATTCCGCGGCCCATTTCGGGTCGTTTTCGCCAAGCGCCACCAGCGCCGCCGTGCCGATCGCCACCGCATCGGCGCCGAGCGCCAGCGCCTTGGCCACATCGGCCCCGGTGCGGATGCCGCCTGAAACCACCAGCTGCACCTTGCGATGCATGCCCAGATCCTGCAGCGCCTTCACCGCGGGGCGGATGCAGGCGAGCGTCGGCTGGCCGACATGCTCGATGAACACATCCTGCGTGGCCGCGGTGCCGCCCTGCATGCCGTCAAGGACGACCACATCGGCCCCGGCCTTCACCGCCAGCGCGGTGTCATAATAGGGGCGGGCGCCGCCGATCTTGATGTAAATAGGTTTTTCCCAGTTGGTGATCTCGCGGATCTCGAGGATCTTGATTTCCAGATCATCGGGGCCGGTCCAGTCCGGGTGACGGCAGGCCGAACGCTGGTCGATCCCCACCGGCAGGTTGCGCATATTGGCCACGCGCTCGGTGATCTTCTGGCCCAGCAGCATGCCGCCGCCGCCGGGCTTCGCGCCCTGACCCACCACGATTTCAATCGCATCGGCGCGGCGCAGATCGTCGGGGTTCATGCCGTAACGGCTGGGCAGGTATTGATAGACCAGCTTCTCGGAATGCCCGCGCTCTTCGTCGGTCATGCCGCCGTCGCCCGTGGTGGTCGAGGTGCCCGCCATCGTGGCGCCACGGCCAAGGGCCTCTTTCGCCGGGCCCGAGAGCGCGCCGAAGGACATGCCCGCGATGGTGACGGGGATCTTCAGCTCGATCGGCTTCTTGGCAAAGCGCGTGCCAAGCGTGACCGAGGTGTCGCATTTCTCGCGATAGCCCTCGAGCGGGTAGCGGCTCATCGAGGCGCCGAGAAACAGCAGGTCATCGAAATGCGGCACGCGGCGTTTCGCGCCACCGCCCCGGATGTCATAGATGCCGGTCTCGGCGGCGCGGCGGATCTCCGCGTTGATCTCGGGGCTGAAGGTCCAGCTGTCGCGCGGCAGGGTCTGCGGGGTCTTTTCCATATCCGGGGTCCTCAATACGCGCCAGCGTGGTCGACGTGGAAGTTGTAGAGCTTGCGGGCCGAGCCGTAGCGCTTGAACTCTTCGGGTTTGGCGTCCGAGCCGGCGCGGGCGAGCAGATCGCGCAGGATCTCCAGATGCTCGGGGCGCATCTCCTTCTCGATGCAGTCGGCACCGAGCGATTTGACCGAGCCGCGCACGAACAGCCGCGCCTCATAGAGGCTGTCGCCGAGCGCATCGCCCGCATCGCCGCAAACCACGAGGTTGCCCGATTGCGCCATGAAGGCCGACATATGGCCGACATTGCCGTAAACGACGATGTCGATGCCCTTCATCGAGATGCCGCAGCGGCTCGACGCATTGCCCTTGATGACCAGCAGGCCGCCGTGGCCGGTGGCGCCCGCATATTGGCTGGCGTCGCCCTCGATGATCACGGTGCCCGACATCATGTTCTCGGCCACGCCCGGACCGGCGGAGCCCGTGACATGCACGGTCGCCTGCTTGTTCATGCCCGCGCAATAATAGCCCGTCGAGCCCTTCACGGTCACTTCGATCGGCGCGTCGAGGCCCACGGCGACCGCATGCGCGCCCTTCGGGTTCTCGATGACCCATTGGGTCTGGTTCGTGTTCTCGGCCTGAGCCTGCAGCGCGGAATTCAGCTCGCGCAGCGGCGTGGTGGCCATGTCGATCGTCTGCATGCTCAGCGCTCCCAGAAGTAGACGGTGGCGGGTTCGGGTTCCCAGACACGCGCGGTGTCGATCCCCGGAAGTTTGGCAAAGGCGCGGTATTCGGAGCCGAAGGCGACATAGTCCTCGGTTTCCGCCATCACCGCGGGTTTGCAGGCGATCGGGTCGCGCACAACGCCGAAGCCGTTTTTGGTGCCCACGACGAAGGTGAAGAAGCCGTCGAGGTCCTCAAGCGTGCCCTCGAGCGCCTCGCCGAGGTTCGCGCCCTCGGCCAGCCGCGAGGAGATGTAGCAGGCCGCCACTTCGGTATCGTTCTGGGTTTGCGGGGCGAAGCCCTTCTCGGTCAGAACGCGGCGCATCTGGTTGTGGTTCGAGAGCGAGCCGTTGTGCACCAGGCACTGGTCATCGCCGGTCGAGAACGGGTGCGCGCCGAGCGTGGTCACGGCGGATTCCGTGGCCATCCGGGTGTGGCCGATGCCATGGCTGCCGCCCATCGCGCGGATGCCAAAGCGCGCCGCCACATCCTTGGGCAGGCCGATTTCCTTGAAGATCTCCATCGAGGCGCCCGCGCCCATCACGCGGATGCCGCGCTCTTTCAGGAAGGCGCGCGCCGCGGCCTCGGTGCCCTCGGGCAGCGCGAGCACCGCATGGGTGTCGACCACCTTCATGGTGACCGGCGCGCCCAGCACCTGCGTCAGCGCGGCATCGAGGCCCGCGAAGGTCACCGCGGGCGTGTCCGATTGCACGGTCATTTTCAGCCCGCCCGCCTCATCGCCATAAATCGCGATCCCGGCGCTGTCCGGGCCGCGGTCGGTCATGGTGATGAGCATGTCGGTGAGCATTTCGCCCAGTTGCGGGCGCAGTTCATCCTTTTTCAGGAACAGGCCAACGATGCCACACATGTTTCTCTCCGTTTCGGTTTCGGCCAGAGCCGTCTTCTATTGACTACTAAGAAAATAAATTGCCCCAAAAGACATTTCATTTCCGCTAGGGAAAATTTTTTGCCCATGAAAAAAGCGCCCAAGATTTGGGCGCTTTCCGGGGGGCTGCGGCGGGGGCG
>JACXUS010000381.1 GCA_014763785.1 Sphingomonadales bacterium
CGCGACGCTGCTTGCAGGCCTTGTCTTCGCGTTGCGCCCGCTGGCGGCGCGACCCGCAGGGGTGCTGCGCGCGCCGGAATGAGGCGCGTGGGTTGCGAGGTCGGATGCCTCCGGCGGGGATATTATTACCAATTCGAAACCTAGAGCTTCTCTTCGAATTGGCGAAAATATCCCCCGCGGATCGTCCCGCAGGCTCGGAACGCGCGGCGGTCGGTCAGCGCAATCCGGTCGCCTTCAGCATCCCGCGCCTCTTGGCCTCGTAATAATAGCCCTTCGAATACCAGACCAGCGCGCGATCCTCCGATCCGTCCGCGACAAGCCACGCACCGCGCAGGTATTTCACCGCGTATTTCAGGTTCGTCTCGGCATCGAGCAGGTCGTTCGGCTTGCCCTTGAAGCCCATCCCGCGCGCGGTTTGGGGCAGGATTTGCATCAGCCCGTAATAGGGGCCGTTGCGGGCGTTCGCGCGGTAGCGGCTCTCGCGCTGGATCACCCGGTGCGTGAGGCTGCGCGGCACGCCGTAGTGATCGGAATAGTGGTTGATCAACACGCGCAGTTCGGGCGTTTCGCCGGGATGAAGCGGTGGGTTGTAAACGGGCTTTGCCATCGGGCGGGGAGAGCCGCCGCATGCGGCGAGCGCACTCAGCGAGAGAAGGAAAAATCGGCGTGTCAGCATGCATGCGCTCCGGTCGGGTCGCATGCAGCTAACCGGGCGGCGGCGCGCTTGGGAAGTCGGGAAATTCCGCCTCGGCGCGCTCTCGCCGATCAGCGCCCGGATCAGCGGGCCGCGCGGCGCAGGCGCAGCGCGTTCGAGACCACGAAGACCGAGGAAAACGCCATCGCGCCCGCCGCGAGCATCGGCGAGAGACCGGTGCCGCCGAACGGCACGAGGATACCCATCGCGACCGGGATCAGAGCCACGTTATAGGCGAAGGCCCAGAACAGGTTCTGCTTGATGTTGTGCATCACCGCGCGCGACAGATCGAGCGCCTTGGCCACGCCCGTCGGATCGCCGCGCATCAGTACCACCTCGGCCGCCTCGATCGCGACATCGGTGCCGGTGCCGATCGCGAGGCCGACATCGGCGGTGGCCAGAGCGGGCGCGTCGTTGATCCCGTCTCCGACGAAAGCCACGGGGCCCGTTGCGCGCAGGCTCTCGACCGCGTTGCGTTTGCCCTCGGGGAGCACTTCGGCTTCGACCCGGTCGATGCCGAGCGCGCTGGCCACGGCTTGCGCGGTGGCACGGGTGTCGCCGGTCACCATCGCGACCTGAACGCCCGCCTTGTGCAGCGCCGCGATAGCCTCGTGCGCCTCGGGTTTGATCGGGTCCGACAGCGCCATCAGCGCCACGGGCCTGTTCTCAAGCGCCATCCAGACCGGGGTTCGGCCTTTCGTGGCGAGGGCTGCGGCGCGCTCCGCGAAGGGCGCGATATCGGCCTCGGCCTCGGCCATGGCGGCGGCATTTCCGATCCAGAGCTTGCCCGCCTCGGCCTGCGCGCGCAGCCCCTTGCCCGAGAGCGCCTTCACGCGTTTGACCGGGGCATGGGGGATGCCGCGCGCCTCGGCCTCGGCGAGGATCGCGCGGGCGAGCGGGTGTTCGGACCGGCTCTCGGCACCGGCGGCGAGCGCGAGTATGTCGCCTTCCGAAAGCTCCGCGAGCGGCTCCAGATCGGTCAGCGCGGGCCGGCCTTCGGTCAGCGTGCCGGTCTTGTCAAAGCCCACCAGCGTGACCTCGGAAAGCCGTTGCAGCGCGTCGCCGCGGCGGAACAGCAAGCCCAGCTCGGCGCCGCGCCCGGTGCCCACGAGGATCGATACGGGCGTGGCCAGCCCCATCGCGCAGGGACAGGCGATGATCATCACCGAGATCGCGGCGACGAAAGCATGGGTGAAGCCCATCCCCGCAACCATCCAGATCGCGAAGGTCAGAAGCGACAGCGCCATCACCACCGGCACGAAGACGCGGGTGACCTTGTCGACCAAGGCCTGAACGGGGAGTTTCGCGCCCTGTGCCTCCTCGACCATCGCGATGATGCGGGCGAGTACGGTATCGGCACCGGTAGCGGTGACGCGGTAGCTGAGTGCGGACTCGCCATTCACCGTACCCCCGGTGATCTTGTCGCCCTCGGATTTCGAGACGGGCAGGGGCTCACCCGTGAGCATGCTTTCATC
>JACXUS010000382.1 GCA_014763785.1 Sphingomonadales bacterium
ATGGGGCGGCTGACGCTGAACATCCTGCTCAGCTTCGCCCAGTTCGAGCGCGAGGTGATCGGCGAGCGCATCCGCGACAAGTTTGCGGCCTCCCGCCGCAAGGGCATGTGGATGGGCGGTCCGGTGCCGCTCGGCTATGTGGTCAAGGACCGCAAGCTGGTGATCGAGCCCGCCGAGGCCGAACAGGTCCGAACGATCTTCCGGCTCTATGCCCGCTCCAGCTCCACCGCGCAGGTGCTGAAGGAATTGCACGCCCGCGGGATCCGCACCAAGCGCGGCGCGGTGTTCGACCGGGGCTACCTGCTGAAGTTCCTGCACAACAAGGTCTATCTCGGCCTCGCCGTGCACAAGGACGAGGTCTACACGGGCGAGCACAAGGCGATCATCGACCAGAAATTGTGGGATGATGTCCATGCGGTCATCGCCAACAACCGCGTGGCGCGGGCGGCGGTGGCGCGGGCGGCGCAACCGGCGCTCCTGCGCGGGCTGATCTTCACCGAGACCGGTGCCGCCATGACCCCACACCACACCAAGCGGAAGGGCAAGCGCTACTGCTACTACACCTCCATGGACGTGATCCGGAAACGCCCGGCGGCTGAGCTGCGCTGGCCGCAGCGCCTGCCGGGTGCCATGGTCGAGGAGGCCGTCATCGGCGAAATCCGCCGGATGCTGCGCACGCCCGAGGTCGCGGCGCGCACCGCGCGAGCGGTCCGGAAGGAACGGCCCGATCTCGACGAGACCACTGTCGTCGCCGCGCTGGCGCAGTTCGACAACCTGTGGAAGGCGCTCATCCCGGCCGAGCAGGCCCGCATCGTCCAGCTGCTGGTCGCGCGCATCACCGTAAGCGAGGCCGGCCTCGCCATCGACCTGCGCCACGACGGCCTCGGCGCCATCGCCGCGCTGATGGCCCCGCCGAAGAAGGAGGTGGCCTGATGCGCGAGCCCGAGACCCTGCGCGTCCACATCCCGCTCGAACTCCGTCGCCGCGGCGGCCGCCCCCGGATCCTTCCGCCGAAGCATGTCGAGGCCGCCATGGACCGCGGGCAGGATCCCCACCTCCTGCGCGCCATCGGCCGCGCATGGGGCTGGCGGCAGCGGCTGGAACGCAGCGACGTCGCCACGCTCGCCGATCTCGCCGCCGACGGGGGCCTCTCCGACCGCTACGTCAGCCGCCTCCTGCGCCTCGCGTGGCTTGCGCCCGAGGTGCTCGAGCGGCTCGTCGTCCACCGTGAGCCCTCGACAATCAGCATCTACGATCTGTGTTTCGTCGCGGCCCTACCGTGGGACCAGCAGCCGGCGCGGGTCTTCGACTGAAGCTGAGCATTTTGGCGACTAAAGACGTCAACCAAGTGCGGCAACGACTTTTTTTTTTGATTGCGGTGATTTGCGATCCCGATCTATCCTGCTTGCAGGAAGAGGCCCGTGCTGATCCTTGGCCTTCAAGTTGGAATGCTGATGGCGATCACCGCGGACAAGATTCTTTCTGCTCTTGAAGATGAGCGAACAGCCGCGCAGCGCGGGCTGCCCTTCAAAGTCCTGTCCTCACGGCGGCAAGGAAATCTCGTCATACTGGCCGTTGAACCCATGCGAGATGGACGTTCAAGCGCAGCACTTGATGATAGCCTCGAGGGGTCACGCGCTGTCTGGTATGGCCAGAGCAGCGGTCGAGGGGAGGTCGTTGTTGTCGACCCCGACAGGGGCGAGTTCGCCCTTCGGTTCGTCCAAGGTCCACTGCCAGACGCCGATGAGCGCGTCACTCTTTATCCTCAGGACTTCATCACGCCACTCATAGAATTGTGGCAGCGGGAGCCAACCAGGAAAAAAGCTGCAGCGGCTCTACGCCGGAGTGAGAAAGAGCCCGCAGCGGAAACGAAGGCACTTCCCGCCGACTTTTCCATGCTCCGCGCTCGGCAGGAGCAGGCTGTGTCGTTGCCCTTGAATCGCTTGGGATTGCTTCATGGGCCGCCTGGCACTGGCAAGACGTTCACGATTGGGGGCATGATAGCGTATCTGCTTACCAGGTTCAGGAACGCGAAGATCCTTGTCAGTGGCCCAACAAACACGGCAGTTGATTCAGCGCTGATTGCCGCGGATGACTGGCTGAATCGAATTGGGCGTGACGATCTCCGACAATCGATGAAGCGGATCGGTTCCCGTTTCGACACG